>JAKBCS010000090.1 GCA_021807595.1 Planctomycetota bacterium
GTAAGGCGAACCGGCGGCGTAAGCAGCCGGGTAAGGCGACCGGCGGCGTAAGCAGCCGGGTAAGGCGAACCGGCAGCGTAAGCAGCCGGGTAAGGCGAACCGGCAGCGTAAGCAGCCGGGTAAGGCGAACCGGCGGCGTAAGCAGCCGGGTAAGGCGAACCGGCGGCGTAAGCTGCCGGGTAAGGCGAACCGGCAGCGTAAGCAGCCGGGTAAGGCGAACCGGCAGCGTAAGCTGCCGGGTAAGGCGAACCGGCAGCGTAAGCTGCCGGGTAAGGCGAACCGGCAGCGTAAGCTGCCGGGTAAGGCGAACCGGCAGCGTAAGCTGCCGGGTAAGGCGAACCGGCGGCGTAGCTGCCGGGTAAGGCGACCGGCGGCGTAAGCTGCCGGGTAAGGCGAACCGGCAGCGTAAGCTGCCGGGTAAGGCGAACCGGCAGTGTAAGCTCCGAGGTTTACGGCCCGTAAACCCGGCAGCTTACGCTGCCGGTTCGCCTTCTCTCGCCGATGGACGCGGGCACTTCTATAATCCCGGAGAGATCCGCGTCAACCGAATATCGAGAAGCACCTCATGGACGAACACGGCAGCAACGATCCTTTACGGCCAAAATATCGGCGCGTCATCCTGAAACTGAGCGGCGAAGGGTTTGGCTATCCCGGCAAAAGCGGGATCAGCATCGACGAAACCTTGAGCATTGCCCGGCAGGCCCAGCGCATCGTCGAACGCGGCGTGCAGTTGGCGATCGTCGTCGGCGCGGGGAACATCCTGCGCGGGGCGCAATTCAGCGCCGGCGGCGATGTTATCAAGGAAGCGACGGCGCATTACATGGGCATGCTCGCCACGGTTCTCAACGGCCTAGCCTTGCAAGACGCCCTGGAGAGCCTCCATTGTGAAACCCGTTTGCAGACGGCGATTCGCATGGAGACCGTCGCCGAACCATACATCCGCCGCCGGTGCATGAGACATCTGGAGAAGCGGCGTATCGTCATTCTTGCCGGCGGTACGGGCAACCCGTTCGTCACCACCGACACCGCCGCCGCTCTGCGAGCGCGCGAGCTGGACGCCGATATTCTTCTGAAGGCAACCAAGGTGGACGGCGTTTACAGTGCCCCGCCGGAAATCAATCCCCACGCGGTTCGTTACGAAAAGTTGACTTACCATCAAGTGCTGCGCGATAATCTCCAAGTGATGGACATGTCGGCCATCAGCCTATGCCAGGAAGCGAAGATGCCCATCCTGGTCTTTAACTTCAAACAGGACGGCAACATCGAACGCGCCATCGCCGGACACGCCATCGGTACCGTGGTCAGTGGTTAGCCGCGATCCGAGGGGCGGCGCGGGATCGAACGCGCGCTCCGCACTGGATCGCGTCGAATGGACATGGGTGGAAGAAGGTGGGAACATGAGCAGCGATGAGATTCTCCTCGATACCGAGGAACGCATGGAGAAAGCGGTCAATGTGTTCCGCGATGAACTGCGGGGCTTGCGCACGGGGCGGGCCACTCCCGCCCTCGTCGATAGCCTGCGCGTCGAGTATTACGGCTCGCCGACACCGTTGAAGCAACTGGCGCAGATCAGCACGCCCGATCCGCAGCAGATCGTGATTCGGCCCTTCGATCAGAGCGTGCTGAAAGACGTGGAGAAAGCGATCCGTTCCAGCGATCTGGGCATGTCGCCGACCAACGACGGCAAGATCATTCGCTTGCAAGTTCCGCCCATGAGCGGCGAACAGCGCAAGAAGATGGCACAGCGCATCAAGAAGTCCGCCGAGGACGCCAAAGTTGCCTGCCGCAATATCCGCCGCGACGGCAACAAACATTTCGAGCAGGCCGAGAAGTCCAAGGAGATGACCGAGGACGAACGCGACAAGGGCAAGGACGAGGTGCAGACGCTCCTCAAGAGATACGAAGAGAAAATTTCGGAGATGGCGGACAAGAAGGAAGCCGAAATCATGGAGACGTGAGAACGAATAACTCATCGTGGGGTTGATCGAGAGCGCGGAGACGATAAGCGAACGCGAGAAGAAGAGAATACCAGCGCAGGGTCGATTTCTTCCTCTTTCGCGTTCTCTTTTCGTCCGCGCTCTTGGTGTTCTCGGCATTGACGCGAGGGAGAGATCGATATGCGCACCGTTGACGACATCGAACAACTCTTTCCCGGTGCGGCCGAGAGCGGTCTTTCGTCCACGGGCGTGGCTCAAAGTCGGCAGCAGTTCGGCATCAATCGACTGACACCTCTGCCGCGCGAGCCGTTATGGAAGAAGTTTCTCGAAAAATTCGACGAACCGATCATCAAGATTCTGCTCGGCGCGGCTTTATTGTCGATGTTCGTCGATCTCTTTCAGACTCGGCCCTCTCTCGCTGGGACTGCCTTGGCCGTCGTTGCCGTCGTTCTCGGCTCGGTTTTCGCTCTTCGCAAGGGCCATTGGGTTCCTAGCATTCTCTTTGTGTCGGCCATCGTACTGTTCTTGGTGGGGTTGATCGTGGCGCGGCATCCTTCCGTCGAGGGATTGGCCGTCATGGTCGCCGTCATTCTCGCCACCGGCGTCGCCTTCCTGAGCGAGTATAAAAGCGACCGCGAATTTGAAGTGCTGAATGCGCACAAGGATTCGCTGACCGTCAAGGTCGTCCGCGACGGCACGATTCACACCACCCCGCTCGAAGATGTCTGCCTGGGCGATGCCGTGATGTTGGAGACGGGCGACGAGATTCCGGCAGACGGACGACTTGTCAAGGCTACCGATTTGTACGTCGACCAATCGCTGATGACCGGGGAATCCGAGCCGGTGCGCAAACGTCCACAACCGCCGAGCGAGGGCGGCGAAGGGACAGATCAACCGGGGTGTGTCTATCGGGGAACGCAGGTCGTCGACGGCGTGGCGCAAATGTGCGTTACCGAGGTGGGTGACGCGACGGCTTTGGGGCAGATCGCACGCCGGTTGTCCGCCGAGGACGAAGACGACGAGAGCGAAGACAGCGACGAGAAGCGGGTTCAGCGCAAACTAACCATCTCGAAAGAATTGACGCCGCTGCAACTCAAACTGAAAAATCTGGCCGATCTCATCAGCAACGTCGGCTACCTTGCCGCCATCGCCATTTTCTTCGCGCTGTTGGCGCGCGGCGCGTTCTTCGCCAATCCGCGCGAAGTCTACTGGCCGCATTCGATGGAAGACATCGTCAAGGTGGCCGGTCATCTGCTCAACTACTTCGTCTACATGGTCATTATTATCGTCGTAGCCGTGCCGGAAGGGCTACCGATGAGCGTGACCGTCTCCCTGGCACTGGCCATGCGCAAGATGACCCGCGCCAACAGCCTCGTCCGCCAACTCGTGGCTTGCGAAACCATCGGCTCGGCGACGGTCATTTGCTCCGACAAGACCGGGACGCTCACGCAAAACAAGATGCAAGTGGTGCGCGTCTTTTGGGACGGCGAGATTCACGACCGCGGCACTCCGCAATGGCTCGCTCCGGCGCTGCCGTCGGTCGGCGGCGGACGCCCTCTCGATTGGATCGCACTCAACGCCGCCGTCAATTCGACGGCCAATCTCGAAGCGAAACAGGGCAAGCTCGTCACGGTCGGCAATTCTACCGAGGGTTCGCTGCTACATTGGCTGCATGAGGCCGGGTTGGAGTATCCAAAAATCCGCCTGCGATTCGCTCCGCTGTATCAGATCCACTTCTCCTCCGAACGCAAGCGTATGACCACGGTGATTCACTATGGAGACAAGTTGGTGTCTCTGGTAAAAGGAGCGCCCGAGTGGGTACTCGATCGGAGTACGCACTATCAAACGGCGGACGGCGGCGTCCGCGAGTGGACGGCGGAAGCGCGCGCGGCGGTGCAATCGTCCTTAAAAGACTCGGCAAGCCAGGCCATGAGAACGCTGGGGTTCGGTTACGCGGTGCTTCCGGACGGTACTCCTGTCGAAGACGATGCCTTGCACGAACGGCGCGAAGTCTTGGAGAAAGGCCTCGTCTTCACTGGATTTCTCGCCATCCGCGACCCGCTGCGCGAAGACGTGAAAGACGCCATCGATCGATGTCGTCGGGCCGGAATCGAAGTAAAAATGATTACCGGCGATAACGTCGAGACGGCTCGCGCCATCGCCTACGACATCGGCTTGATCGAGAGCCGCGAATCGCCCATCGACGCGCCGAATGCGGTGGTTCTCACCAGCGCCCAATTCAACGAATGGCATACGCGATTGATGGAGTTGAAGAGACGCGGCGATTTATCCGCCGAGGACGCGAGCCGCCGGGACGAACTGACGAATCGGTTGACTGGATTGCGCGTTCTGGCCCGCGCGCGCCCCTTGGACAAGTACAAGATGGTCGAGCTTCTGCAAGAAAAAGGGCACGTTGTCGCTGTCACCGGCGACGGAACCAACGATGCCCCCGCACTCAAGAAAGCCGACGTGGGTTTGGCGATGGGCATAGCCGGAACGGAAGTCGCCAAGGAGGCAAGTAAGATCGTTTTGCTCGACGATGCCTTCTCCACCATCGTCAAGGCCGTTCATTGGGGCCGTTCTTTGTACGAGAACATTCAACGCTTCATTCAGTTTCAGCTGACGATCAACGTCAGCGCGTTGACCATCGCCTTTGTCGGCCCGTTCTTCAATGTGCGCCCGCCGTTCACGGTGCTGCAATTGTTGTGGATTAACGTCATCATGGATACCTTCGCCTCCATCGCCTTGTGTTCGGAGCCGCCGCGTCCGGGCTTGATGAACGCGCCTCCCAAGCGCAAGGACGAGAACATCGTGACCCCGGCGATGGTGCGGACCATTTTCGCCACTGCCGCCTTTTTCGTCGCGGTCATGTTGGTCCTGCTCCTTGGGATGAAGCATTTCGCCTGGTTCGCGTCCGGCAGCGGCAACAATCCGGACGATTGGGATTTCGACCCTCTTAATATCCGTCAAGTGAGCATCTTCTTCACGGCCTACGTCTTTTTCCAAGTGTGGAATCAGATCAATTGTCGCTCGCTCACCCCGGACAGTAGCGGTTTGAGCGGTCTGCATCGGAATCCCGTCTTTCTCACCGTGGCCGGCACCGTGGCCGTCGTGCAGGCGCTTATCGTCGGCATTCCGGGGTTAGGACAACTCTTCAAGGTCGAGCCGTTGTCGCCGTTCGATTGGCTGTGTCTGCTCGGCGGCACGGCCTCGGTGTTGGCATTCAGCGAAATCGCGCGACGAATCCGCTTGGCGACCGCGCCGACTGCGCCGCCGATTTGACTGCCGGTCTCGCATGGACTACCCTTGTATCGAAAGGTTCGGCAGAACGGATCGCACTCTCGGAGTCCCACATGCTCGCCAATGCCCCCGTCACCTTCTGGCGCTGGCTCACCGGCCAATCGCTCGTCCTCGCTCCCGCTTCGGAATCCACCAAAGCCAGTGAGAATCGTCGCGTCTGGGTGCGGCAGGCGCTCCAAGTGAAGGTACGCTGCGGCGAGGCCAACGACGATGCCGAGGTGGGTGTGTATGGCCTGATCCGCGACGTTTCGCGCGGCGGCATTCAAATCGTCTCGCCGCGTCGATTCGATTCGGGGACTCTCATCAACATTCAGCTCGCATCGCAAGAGCAGGCCGACTCGATGTCCGTGTTGGCCTGCGTCGTTCGCGCCCAGCCGCACGGCGAGAGCGAATGGGCGATGGGGTGTCGCTTTTCCCGCGAATTGGACGACCAACAGTTGGCCTTCTTCGGCGCATCTCGCGCGCGGCCGACGAGGCCCGACTCGCGCGGCTGGCAGCGCTTTCCCTGCGAGGTCAATGCCTTCGTTCAGCGCGTCAACGGTACCGACCCCGCCCATCGACCGGCGCGCGTCTTGGATATTGCCGTCGGTGGTCTGGCCCTGCACATGGAGGAAGCGATACCCGTGGGCGAGCTTGCCAACGTGGATCTCGTCGATGCCGCGGGCAAGCAGATTGTCTCGCTGCTGGCTTGCGTCGTTCACAGCCAAGCCGTTGCCGACGGGCATCGTCTCGGATGCAATTTCATCCGTGAATTGAACAATTCGGAAATCCAGGCACTGATGGTCTAACCGTTCGATTATCGCTCGCCCACTTGTACCGGAGTCGAAACGGCCTCGTCGGCTCGGAGGTGCGGCGCTCCCTCTACCCCTCTTCGCGCCGGTTCCCCTTTCCAACGACGATAGACGATGGCATCGAGCGAGAACCAACCGCTGCCCACCAGAAAGATCGCCAGCGAGACAGCGATAATTAAGATATTGTATTCGTATCCCACCTTAAACGAATTGCCGTGCGGGCCGACACCGATCGGGATGTAGTCTTCCTTATTCATCACCAACGCAATGGCACCCACCATGTCCACAATCAGCACGAGGGCGGCCAGTCGCGACATTAAGCCGAAGATGAGACAGAGTCCACAAATAAACTCGCCCCAGCCGATGAGTTGTTGCAAGTTCGTCGACAGCATGTCCGTCCACGACTGCGACAGGTTCGATTGATGGATTTTGATGTAGCCGTGCGAAAAAAAGGCGAAGCCCAAGGTGATGCGGAGAATCGCTCGTGCCAATTCGATGTGCGGCTTCTGCAAGTAGCGGAACATGAGAGTTACTCCTCCCGACGATGCGGGTATGTAAAGGATGGAATCTCCCCACGCGGAGAGGCGTCCGAGGTTCGTGCTTCGTAGCGCGGCTTCATCCTTTTGGCCGCTCCAACGGCGCGAGCGGACGGAAAGGGGCCGGTGTCTCAAGGCGGAAGACGCGCGCAAACGATTGCATTTCTCAATATCGGATTGATTCTTCCCCATTGCAACGACTCCGCGCCATGTAGTCAAGCAAAATCCGTTCGTTTTCTAAAATTCTAAAAATCGTAGTCGCTAGTAGAAGCGAATCGCTTCGGTTAGACTGAAGAGGCGCAACAACTCACCTCGCGCCCTGTCCCAAAAACGCACCGGCGCGCAGGTATTCTCTTATGGGAACGCTCATGGATTTTAATTCGTCCGATACGGTGCGTCTGATCGAACTCGTTCGAGCGGGCAATGCCCAAGCGTTTGGCGATTTGCTCGCCCGGCATCGGAGTCGTCTGCGCCGCATGGTTGAAATGCGGATG
The DNA here is from genome assembly GCA_021807595.1 of Planctomycetota bacterium. Taxonomy (GTDB): domain Bacteria; phylum Planctomycetota; class Planctomycetia; order Gemmatales; family Gemmataceae; genus JAJPHU01. The sequence goes on from JAKBCS010000090.1 coordinate 7,059, forward strand.
GATTGGCGCTTGCAGGCGCGCCTCGAAGCCTCCGATGTGATTCAGGAGGCGTTTCTGGAAGCAACGACGCGGCTGGAAGAATATCTTCGCAATCCGGCATTGCCGTTGTTTCTGTGGCTGCGGCTGATCGTCGGCGAGCGTCTGACGCGGTTGCATCGCCATCATCTCGGCGTCAAAATGCGCGACGCGAGCCGCGAAGTATCGATCTACCGCGAGGCGCTTCCCGCGGCCAGTTCGGCGGCGCTGGCCGCAAAACTGCTCGGCAAACACACCTCGCCGACACAGGCCGCCATCCGCGCCGAACGCATGCTCCGTCTGCAAGAGGCGCTCAACGCGCTCGAACCGATCGACCGCGAGGTTCTGTCCCTGCGACACTTCGAGGAACTGTCGCGCGCCGAGACGGCCAAAGTTCTCGGCATCGCGGAAGGCACGGCGGCTAAACGCTATATTCGCGCTCTGAAAAGGCTCAAGGATATTCTCACCGCTCTGCCCGGCGGATTGGAGGAATTCTAACATGCCCGCCCACGATTCGAGTCGATGCGAATGGATCGACCAATTGGCCGAGGAGTTCGCGGCGCGCTATCGACGCGGCGAAAGGCCTTCCCTTCAAGAATACGTCGAGAAATATCCCGAATTGGCCGACGACATTCGCCGACTGTTTCCGACGCTGGTCGAGATGGAGCAGCTCAAAAAACCGTGCGGCGAGGCTGCCTCGCCCGCCCTCGTCCAGAGTCCCGCTTTGCGCCAAGTCGGCGATTATCGCATTCTGCGCGAAATGGGGCGCGGCGGCATGGGAGGCATCGTCTACGAAGCGGAACAGGTTCCCTTGGGACGCCGCGTCGCCTTGAAGGTGCTGCCGCCCCACATTGCGGCGGACTATCCGACGTTGGAGCGCTTCCGCCGCGAAGCGCGCTCGGCGGCCAAGCTGCACCATACCAACATCGTGCCGGTCTTCGATGTCGGTCGAGACGGCGACACTTTCTATTACGCTATGCAGCTCATTCAAGGACAAGGCCTCGATCAAATCGTCGAAGAATTACTCCTGTTGCGCGATCGGCAGAGGCGCGAGAGCCGACGATGGCCTTCCGATTTGGACGAGACACAATGGGGCGGTACCGTTCGTCCCGACGCCGATCGATTGGCTCAATCGCTTCTGACGGGGTGCTTCCATATCGAACGCGAAGCGGCGGAGGTTACCGAGACGAGCCAACCGTCTCTCCCCGCCGCTCCGTCGTCGGCCGTGCTGCCGGGACAAGCGGAGCTATCGAGCGTGCGGTCGAATTGTCCCCACTATTTTCGGAGCGTGGCCCGCCTCGGCTATCAGATCGCGACCGCCTTGGCTTACGCCCATGCCCGCGGCATCATTCACCGCGACATTAAGCCCTCGAATCTCCTGTTGGATGCGGCCGGCGTGGTGTGGATCACCGATTTCGGTTTGGCGAAGACGCAAGAGAATTCCTTAACCAACACCGGTGACATCGTCGGCACGCTGCGCTACATGGCACCGGAACGATTTCAAGGCAATTGCGACGAGCGCGCCGATCTCTACGGGCTGGGCTTAACCCTCTATGAAATGCTCGTGCTTCGCCCCGCTTTCGATTCGCGCGATCGGCTGCGACTGATCGACGAGATCAAGAATAGCGATCCGCCTCGACCGCGCTCCATGGATCATCGCATTTCGGGCGACCTGGAAACCATCGTTCTGAAGTCGATTCACAAAGAAGCCAAGCAGCGCTACCAATCGGCCGACGACATGGCCGAGGATCTGCGTCGCTTCCTGGCCGACGAACCGATTAAGGCGCGGAGAGCGAGCCGATTAACCAAGCTGCGCCTGTGGGGGCGTCGCAATCCAGCGGTGGCGTCGCTGATGGCCACCGTCTTCCTGCTCCTCCTGAGTTTGACGCTCGTGTCGGTCGCGGCCGCTTTTTATCTCAAGAAAAAGAGCGATGCGCTGGCGGAGGCGGAAGAAGATCGCACCGAGAAGCTCTACCAATCGCTGGTGGCTCAGGCCAATGCCAGCCGCCATAGCCGGCAGGTCGGCCAACGCTTCATCACCCTGGACGCCGTGCGCAGGGCGGTCGATTTGGTGCGCGAACGTCACATGCCGGAGGAGCGCCTGAACGAGCTGCGCAACCTGGCGATCGGGGCGCTGATGTTGCCGGATTTCCGCACGCTGCGGACGTTGGAGGCATTTCCGGGCGGCACATCTTGCTGGGGTTCCGACGATCAATTGCGTCGCTACGCTCGCGGCGACCTGGAAGGGAACATCTCGCTCCGCTGGATCGACACGGGCGAGGAGATTGCTCGCTTGGAGGGCTGGCGGCACGATTTCTGGCTGGGATTCAGTCCGGGCGGTCGGTTCCTCCTGGCCAATGACGAGCATCGATTTCGCGTCTGGGATTTGTCTGTTTCTCCGCCGCTACAGGTGCTAGAGGGCGAGAATCATAACTATACCTTTCATCCCGACGGACGGCATTTGCTGATGGGGCAGGGTAGTGGCTCGATGTCCCTCCACGATTTGGCGGACGCGCAACAAAAGCCCCTTGTCCTGATGGCTCGACAATCGCCCTACGCATTCGATCCGGCGGGAAACCGCCTAGCGGCCTTCGATGCGGGCAAAGTCTACATTTTGGATGCGAAGACGGGTAAAGAGTTGTCCTCGATTCCAGAAGCCGGGCTAGCCGTGGCCTGGCATCCCAGTGGGAATTATTTGGCACTGGTGTGTGCCGCCCACGAAATCCACGTTTGGGATCTGATAAGATCGAAGCGCATGAGCGTCCTCAAGGGATGGCACAACGGCGGACTCCACCTCGCTTTCACTCCCGACGGCGAGCGGCTGCTCAGCAACGGCTGGGAGAATGTGACGCGCGTTTGGGACTGGCGAACGGGCCGGCAGCTCCTGCAAATGAAGGGCAGATCGAGTTTGTGTTGCCGCGCCGATGGACGACTTCTGGCCTCCGAGGGTAGCCGACTGAGTCTCATTGAGTTGACGACGGGCCGAGAATTCCGGTCGCTCGTTCAGCAATCGAACGCGGGAAATGATGTCGATTATTGGGGCATTTGCGTTCATCCGGGAGGCCGTCTCGCCGTCGCCGCCATGGCGGATGCCGCGCGACTTTTCGACCTCGATACCGGAGAGGAAGTGGCCGCCTTACCCGCGCCGGGATTCGGCAACTTGTTCCAAGGGAAGGATGCGCTGCTGACGAATGGCACCGCCGGTCTCTTTCGCTGGCCGATTCAGGTGGACCGAGTCAAGCCGAATCGCTGGCGGATTGGTCCACCGAAACAGCTTCACTACGGCACGAAGAGCGTTATCAATTGCGATAAACGGGGCGAGATCATTGGCCAGTCCATGCGGCTCGGCGCGAATGTGGTGCGCCCGGGCAAGGGTACTACCTTCCTGGGGCCTCAACCCGATACGCGCTGCGTCGCAATCAGTCCGGATGGTAAATATGCGGCCACTGGCAGTCATTTGGGCGATGAAGGGATCGGGGTCTGGGATACGGAGACGGGCCGCTTGCTGCATCGTATCCCCGTCGGTGGCATGGCCCAGGCAGCATTCAGTCCGAACGGTGAATGGCTCGAAGTCGTGGGATCGCGCTGTCGCCGTCTGCTGAAAGTCGGTACCTGGGAAGAGCGCCCCTTGCCGACATACGGCATCTTCTCTCCCGATGGCTACCTTCTCGCGGCGGAGGCGGAGACGGAGACGGGAGCGATCCGCCTCATTATGTTTACCACGAATCGAGAGATCGCTCGGTTGGACAACCCCAATCCGGGGCGGATCGGCCTTCCCGCTTTCACTCCCGATGGAAGCAAGGTGTTGCATCCCGGCGACGACAATGCCTATCATCTCTGGGATCTCCGCGCCATCCGCGCCCAGTTGGTAGAGATAGGCCTCGATTGGGATGCACCGCCGCTCCCGCCCGCGCCCCCTCCCGCTTCGGAATCGCTTCAAATTGACGTCGATTTAGGCGATTATCGACAAATGGAGGAGGCGGCGGCTCTCGTTCGCCAAGCCGCATCGCAGATCCTTTCCAAGAAAGAAACCGACGGTTTGGCCACCCTGAACAAAGCCGTCCGCATCGCGCCCAATCATGCAATGGCCCACAATAACCTGGCTTGGCTGCTTCTAACCGGACCCAAAAAACTGCGCGATCCGGTGCGCGCCGAGGCCGAAGCGCGCCGGGCCATCGCCTTGGAGGATTACCAATCCATCTATCACAACACGCTGGGAGTGGCTCTGTATCGAAATGGAAAGTTCGCCGAGGCCGTGCTGGAGTTGGAACGCGCCTTACGCAAAGGAAAAGGACAAGCAGACTCTTTCGATCTGTTTTTCTTGGCCATGTGCCACCATCGTCTCGGCGATGCGGACAAGGCCAAGGACTATCGCGCCCGCGCCGTCGAGTGGTTCGCTAAGAACAAAGCCCACCTCACGACCAACGGCTGGATCGAGGAATTGACGGCCTTCCAGGCCGAGGCCGAGACGGTCTTGGCCCAACCGTCGGATCGAGCGAAGAAGTGACAAAGGAGACGAGAAGAAGCATCCGAAGTTTGGCCGGTGCGTCCTCGCCTTCACGCAAAAGCCGCACCGGCCTGGCAACGCTCCGGCGAACGGTCTGCGCGCCGAAGCGATGGCTCTTTTTTTCTAACGCCGACCATCCGCAAATTGGAGACGAATGATGCGACTGAACCAATGGCTCCGCAATTGGTTGGCTAAACCGCGAATGCGCCGAGTTCTCGCTTCGCCGTTGCTTCGCCGAGCGACTCCCCGGAAGCACGGCGTCGCACCGCGGCTGGAAGTCCTGGAAGACCGCACCCTGCCCAGCACCCTCACGGTGGTCAATCTCCTCGACAGCGGTGCCGGCTCCCTACGAGCGGCAGTGCTAACGGCCGACGTCAACCCCGGCTCGACCATCGATTTTGCCAAGGGGCTGCACGGCACCATCAAGCTGGCCGGCGGCGAGCTGGACATCACCGCCAGCACGACCATCAACGGGCCAGGGGCGAACAAGCTGGCCATCAGCGGCGACAACCTCAGCCGCGTCTTCAACGTCTCCGGTAGTTCCACCGTCGCCACCCTCTCCGGATTGACCGTTGAAGACGGGTTCGCCAACGATACGGGCGGCGGCATATTGAACCAGAACAGCACACTGAATCTGTCCAAAGACGTGCTGTCGCATAATGTCGTGGTTGCCAGCAGCGCCACGCAGCGCGGCCGCGGCGGCGCTCTGGAAAACCTCACGGGCACCGTGAATATCAGCGACAGCCTCATTGCCGACAACCAGGCGCTGGGCGGTTCGCAATTGTTCGGCGAGGGTGGCGGCGTCTTCAACGCGAGTGGAAGCGTCTCGATCACCAACAGCACCATCTCCGAAAATCTGGCCCGTGGAGCGGACAACGTAGGCAGTTCGGGTGCCGGTGAAGGCGGTGGGATCGCAAACCTGCCGGGGGGCATGTTCGCGCTCACCGCTTCCCTCGTCATCGGCAACCAAGCCATCGGCGGCAACGGTGGGGGAAACGGCATCGGCGGCGGCATCCAGAACGAAGGTACCGAAGTCATCGCCGATAGCTCCTTCGTGGGCAACCTCGCTCGGGGCGGCAATGGTGGCGACGGGCTTGGCGTCGGAGATGCCCAGGGAGGTGCGATCAGCAGTTTCGGCCCTGTCGACGGCGTCGTCGGCAAGACGACCATCTCCGACAGTGCCTTCGACTCCAACCAGGCCATCGGCGGCAGCAACGGCACTAACAGCGGTTCGACCTACGCCGCGCCCTTCGTGGATTATGCCTTCGGCGGCGGCGTGGCGGTTACCTTCGGCGTAACCATCACGATCTCCAACAGCAGCTTTAGCCACAACCAGGCCATCGGCGGCAATCACTCCACAGCTACCGGCACCGACGTTACCGGCGTCGGCGGCGCAGAGGGTGGTGGCTTTTACAGCGAGGTTGGAGACACGGCCACCATCTCCACCTCCACCTTCGACCACAATCAGGCCATCGGCGGCAACGGCAACAGCGGCAACGGCCCCGTGGTCCTGGTCGGCGAAGGGCTGGGTGGTGCCGTCGTTTCGGGCTACGGCAGTGGCGCGGTCGGCCCGAACACGCTGACCCTCAGCAATTGCATCCTCACCCACAACGATGCGATTGGCGGCAACAACAACACGGGCACCGCCAGCGTGTCGGGCCTCGTCGGTACCGGTGCCGGTGCCGGCCTCGCCAATTACGCCGGAGGGACAGCCACCGTCTGCGATAGCGCGTCGGTCCACAACCTGGATTTGGGAGGCAAAGGCAATTCGGCCGGCGGCTCAGGGGCGAGCCTCGCCAATGGCGGAGCCGGGGCTGGCATCTTCAATTACCTCGGAGGTTACAACTCCGTCGATTACGGTCTGTTCTCGGCCAGTACCGTCACCGTCAGCAGCAGCGCGATCGGCCACAACCTCGCCATCGGGAACAGGGGCGGCGAAGCGCTCGGTGGCGGCTTGGCCAACATGCTCGATGCCAGTGCCACCGTCAACGACAGCATCGTCTACGATAATTTGGCTCTGGGCGGGCCGCACGGCGACGCTTTCGGCGGCGGCCTCTACAACGACGCCACCTCGACTCTGACGCTCAAAAGCGACACCGTTACCGGCAATCATGCCAATGCCGACGACGATGGCGAGGGCATCGGCGGCGGTATCTACAACCTGGGCACGCTGAGTACGTTGGGGATCTTCCTCAAACACAACCACGCAACCAACAGCAACGACAACTTGTTCGGATAAGAGCCATCGAAAGGCACGAACCTTGGCTGCGAGCGGGGGCGTGTCGGCGTCCCGAGAATTGACAGCGCCTGGGACACGACGCAACCCCGCTCGCCGATTCGCCTGCTTTGGCCGTGTTGCCGGGACAGGTCGATCGCGGTGAAAACCTTTACGCGGCACACATAGCGCATCTTCAGATCGGCAAACTCTTCGTTGTTCATCGTTGCATCACGATGGCGGGGCGAGAGAGGATGTTTTTCGAGATTGCGCCATAGTGATCCGACCGCCAATAATGCTTCAGATCCTTGGTGGTCATCAATTGCAGTCCAGGCGCGGCGATGGCCGGGTTGCAGAGGATGTACAGATCTTCGTTGGCTATGTACCCGACCAAGGCCAGCGTATGTCCCGCCTCACCGCCGGGGTATTCGGGACCAGTGAACTTGAAGTCGATAAGCAGGGATCGGCCGGCGTTCAGTTCGTTGCGGGCATACGCGGTCGCCTTCTCGAACCCGTCGTCGTCGGGGGCGAACGTCACTAACTTCCAGCGGAGATCGAGCTTGCCCGACGCCTTGAGTAGGTCGCCCCAATCGGTACCCGTACCGAGCGGCGACGGGCACAGGCGTTTGATATCCCAGCCGCCGACCTTCTTCCCTTGCGAACGGGCGAACATGGCGCAGCTGGTCGCCCCGCAGTTGTTCCAGCCTTGGTGGATGTGCGGCATCGGTACCAGGGCGAACTGGCCCGGTTCGGGCTTGCGGTTGCGGAATTCGATCAGTTTCAGCAGGTCGGCCCCCTGCTGAGCGGCCATCCGATCGCTCGGCTGCGTCGGCGAGCCGGTGGGACCGATCGGCCGCATCTTCGACACCTTCGTCCAGTTCGCGCGGGCCTTGTCAATGTCCCCGGCTTGGTACAGAATCTCGCCCAGCACGACGAGGCCAGAAGGGTCGTTCAACTCAGCCGCGCGTTCGGCCAGCTTGCGAGCTTCTTTCGGATCGGGCGCGATTCCTTCTCCCACGAGATACACCATCGCGGCCGTGGACGCAGATCGTCCGTGTCCCATCGTCGCCGCTCGTTTCCACACTTCAAGCGCCTTCGGCACATCTTGCTCCACCCCCTGTGCGGCGAAATAGCATTGCCCGAGATTCCAGGCGGCCGTGGCGGACTTTCCAGCAGCAGCCTTAAAGTACCCGACGGCGATCTCCGGACTCCGCTTAACGCCAAGACCTCGAAAGTACATCCAGCCGACGAAATCCATCGCACTCGCGTCGCCCCGATCCGCGACTAGGTGCGCCCAGCGCATGGCCTCGGCGTAGTCTCGTTTCACGCCTTTCCCGTCGCGGTAGCAATAGGCCAGGGCCATTTGCGAATGGATGTCGCCCCGGTTGGCCTCGGCAATCCGATCCCTCAGCGACACATCGTCGTCCGCGCGGATGGGCACGATGGACGCAAGCAACGTAAGGACGATCCCCAACGTACAGATTCTTCGCATGGTTCACTTTCTTCGTTTATCCCAGGTGATGTTCACGTCGTTCTTCTGCTTCGGCCCCGGCGTGCTTCGCCCCTCCGTCACATAGCGTTCCATCAAGCCCGCCAGCTCTTTGACCAACGCGAGCAGGAGACAGAATCGTGCCGAGGGATTCGACTCTGCCGTCGGATCCGTTGTTCGACGTGGCTGCGATACAACTTCGGCGAGAATCCAAAGCGGAGAACGCATGTTGTGACTCGGTTATTGGGACTTGATGGTATTGTAGGGGACTCTGGCTCATCGTCGCTTTTGCTCGAACTCTGCAAGCAAGAATCCGACGGTTTGGCCATCCCGAACGATGCCGATCCCCGCGCATCAGTACGGTGCCCCAGGGGTGTCATGGTTGAAAGGGACGACCGGCGAGAAACACTTGGCGAACGGCTAAATGTTCGTCGAGGATCAGCAGATCGGCTCGTTTACCAACGGCGATGCTGCCGATGGAACCCTCGCACCCGGCGATGCGCGCCGGGGTGAGGCTGGCCATGCGCACCACCTCGACCAACGGCGTTCCCGTGAGGCGGCGAAAGGTTCGCACGGCGTGATCCATGCCCATCACACCGGAGGCCAAGGCCTTGCCGTCGGGCATGAGGCCAACTCCATCGGCGCGGACAATCGGCTCGCCGCCGTCGCGGGGACCGAAAAGATAATTGCCATCGGGCATGTCCAAAGCGCGGTTGCAGTCGGTGACGAGGGCGAGCCGATCCGCTCCCTTCACCTTGTATGCCAATGCCAGCAACTCGCGGCTGAGATGTTTGCCGTCGGCGATGACCTCGGTCGTCAGCGCGTCGAAAAACAGCGTGGCTTCCATTAGCCCGCCGCGCATGGGATACGTCTGCGACTGGCGCAGTCGCGCGCGGTCGGACATGGCGCAGAAAAGGTGATCGACGTGGCGCACACCCCAACCGACGGCGGCTTCGACTTGCTCGAACGCGGCGTGCGAGTGTCCGGCGTTGCAGCGAATGCCGCGCTCCCGACAGGCGCGCACGAACGCCTCCGCCCCCGGCAACTCCGGCGCGACGGTGGCCGTGGCGATGGCGTCGGCGAAATCGAGGAAGGGTGCGTAATTGTCGGCCTGTGGTGGTCGCACCGCCGCGCCCGGATGGCAGCCGCGCGCCTCGGGAGCGAAATACGGTCCATACAAATGCGCGCCCACAATCGACGCACCGCCCGTCCCCTGGGCTTTCAAACGGCGGCAGCAATCGAGGAACGTTAGTATCTGATCGCGACGCGCGACGGTGCTGGTCGGCAACAGGCTCGTGGTTCCGTGGCGGGCGTGCGCTCGACACACGGTGCGAAAGGCGTCCTCATCGCCGTCCATGAAATCCGCGCCCGCGCCGCCGTGAACGTGCAAATCGACAAACCCCGGCGCGAGATAATCGCCTTGCAGATCGACAATCTCCGCTTCTGACGGCGGCGGCGCTCCAAGGGCGACAATCCGTTCGCCGACCACCGTCACCGAACCGCCTTCCACCAAACGGTCGGCAAGGATAAGAATACCGCCGCGAAAGTGTCGAATCATGGTATCGAGCTTCCGAGAACTCGTGTTTTAGTGCTTTTTCGCAATCCGCCCGAAGGAAAGGCGGATAAAAATGACCATAGAGAATTTGAGCGAACGATCGGTTTATCAAACAGGTACAGGTTATTCGCCTACGCCGAAGCCTGTGAGGGACCGCAATTCCTCGGGTTGGAAGGCCAGAACGATGTCGCTCCGGGGTATGCCGGCAGCGACCAACTCCTCACCAAGGCGCGCATCGGTGCCGTTGTACTCGATCCATACCTTGCCATCGCGGATGTCAATGTGGATAATCGAGCCATGGACGCGGCGGTCACCGCTCCAGCCCACCTGCATCACCTCGTAGTGATCGTGTTCGCGATCCACAATGGCTTCCGTTCGGATGTTTCCAAAAGCCGGCTTGTAGCTGGCATACTCTTCAATCAGACGGCGCACAATCTCGCGATAGCAATCTAATTGATCCATCGAATCACCTTCTGATCATTGGGATCGAACACCAGAACGCGCAATTGAATCTCGGCTGTCACTAACTGCCCAACGGGTTCTGATAACACGGATTCATACACGGTTGTGGTCACGCCGAGATAAAGACGGCGAACCGGCTCTATCTGAGATAGGATAGCCCGATAGACCACGAACTGTCCAACCGTTTCCTCAAGGTCGCGCACCGGAGAATCGGCCAGAAAGCTTGCGATCTCAACGGCAATCCGCTCGTTGCCCCGTTCCGCGCCGATGGTAGTCCTCTCCGCGCCGAGATCGACAAACAGCCGCCGATCGCCATAGGGAATCAGCAATGGATCGTGCGTGATAGTCCAACCGTCGTCTTTTAGAGCCTGGATCACGTCGTTGTGATAGATATTTCTCGCCGGCATATGGCATCCTTTAGTCGTCGATGTCGGCTCGGACAAGCGCAACTATTCGATTTGTTTTGTAGTGTGAATCTCAAGCGAACAAATCGTGCTGCACCTGGGCGTTGGAGACGTTCGCGTCGGTGAGGCTATCCTCGCGCCCCTCGTGGGGATAGGTCAGTCGTTCGTGATCCAGACCCAGCGCGTGCAGCAATGTGGCGTGCAGGTCGGGCACGCGCACCACGTCGCGGACGGCTCGGTAGCCGAAATCGTCGGTCGCTCCGTGGGTATAGCCTTTTTTGAAGCCGCCGCCGGCCAACCACAACGAAAAGCCGTGTCGATTGTGATCGCGGCCGTCTCCCCCTTGAGAGATCGGCAAACGGCCAAACTCGCCCGTCCACAGTACGATGGTCGAATCGAGCAGGCCGCGCTGTTTCAGATCGAGAACCAGGGCGGCGCTGGGTCGATCCATCCGCGCGGACAGCGATCGCAAGCGTTCGGCGTTTTTACTGTGGGTATCCCACGGCTGACCGCTCAAAAAGATTTGCACGAAGCGAACGCCGTGCTCGACGAGACGACGTGCCAGCAGGCAGCGCCGGCCGTATTCGGCGGTCTCTTTCTGATCCAGACCGTAAAGCCGCCGCGTGGCCGCACTCTCTCCGGAGAGATCGAGTATGGCCGGAGCGGCCGTCTGCATGCGCGCGGCCAATTCGTAATTGCGCAGACGGGCTTGCAACTCGCTATGGTCCGGATGACGCCGCAGATGGGCCTCGTTGAGTTCTTCCAGGAAACGCAGCTGCGCACGCCGCGCCGGTGCGGAGACATCGGACGGCGGTTGCAGATTGGCGACCGGAGTACCTTCGGCACGGAACGGCGTGCCCTGGTAGAGGGCGGGTAAAAACCCGGCCGTCCAGTTGGAGACGCCCGCGATGGGCAGGCCGCCGGGATCGGACAAGACGACGTAGGCGGGAAGATCCTGGCGCGGCGAGCCGAGTCCATAAAGCACCCAGGATCCCAGACTCGGACGGCCACTGGCCAACGTCTTGCCCGAATGAATCATGTACAGAGCGGCTTCATGGTCCACGGACTGCGTGACCATCGAGCGCACCAGGGTGATGTCGTCGGCGATGCGTGCGGTGTGGGGCAGCAACTCCGACAATACCATCCCCGATTGGCCGCGCGGCTGAAACTTAAACGGCGAGGCCAACAAATTGCCCTTCTGGGCGTTAAAGTGAATTTCCAACGAGCCAGGATAGGGTTTGCCTTGATGTTTGGCCAACTCCGGCTTGGGATCGAACAGATCCATCTGACTTGGTCCGCCGTGCTGGAACAGGCAGATAACCGCCTTGGCGCGTGGCCGATGATGCGGCGGCTTGGGATCGAGAGTAGCGGTATCCCGATGCGGCGCGGCGGTTCCCTCTTGGGACAGCAAATGGGCCAGCGCCAACGATCCAAGACTGCCGGCTTGGCGAGTCAAAAAAGCCCGGCGCGTCGAAGAGAAATCGGACAATCCCGAAGCCACGACTCTATCCCCCGATGCGAGACTCAATCGATGTATAAAAAGCCGTTGCCCGCCAACAGCATGTGGCAGAAATCGCTCCATATCAACGCTTCGTCGCTCTTCCCGCCAATGGTCCTCCGCGCGGCCAAGAAGCGTTCGACGGCGGCGCGCTCCGCCGCGTCGGGCGGACGGCCATAAGCGATTTGAAAGGCCAACATTATCCGTTTCTCGGGTGTCGTTCCGCCTTCTTCGTCCAGACGGCGGGAGAAAGCGCGTGCTCGCGCTCGCGTAAAGTCGGAGTTCAGCAGCGCCAACGATTGCAGCGGCACCGTCGAGACGGCGCGCACGCCGCACGTCCCAGTCATGGCCGGCGCGTCGAACAAAGCCAAAATGGTCGCCGTTTCCGAGCGCCGCTGGCGCAAGTATACCGAACGCCGCCGGGCACCCGGCTTACTCTCGTCAACCACAATGTCTCCATCGGCTCGCCGCACCGTGGGAACATAAGGTCCGCCGGCCGAGGCGTCCAGCTCGCCGGACACAGCCAACATAGCGTCGCGCAGCGCTTCCGCATCGAGCCGCCGAACGGGATAACGCCAGAGCAGACGATTGTTCGGATCGACGGCCAACGCCTCCGCCCGTGCCGCACTGCTTTGACGATAGACGGCGGAACGTAGGATCCTCCGATGCAGAACCTTGATGCTCCAACCCGAATGGATGAACTCGGCGGCCAGGTAATCGAGCAATTCGGGATGCGTGGGTTTCGCTCCGGATTTTCCCAGATTATCGGGGGTGGCCACGATGCCGACGCCGAAATGATATTGCCAGATGCGATTGACCATGACGCGGGCAAATAGTGGGTTCTGCGGCGACGTGACCCAACGAGCGAAGGCGCTGCGTCGTCCGGTGCCGTGCTGTCCCGACGGACGCGGCTCAAGTCGATAGACGTTCGACGACGAGCAGAAGACCGTCGGCACCCCCGGATGCACTTCCTGCCCCGGCGCGTTGTGACTCCCTCGCTTCAGGAGATGATGCACCGGCGGCGCGGCTTCGCTGTCGAAGAGGATCGACAGCTTCCGCTCCGGTTTGCTGCCGTCGGCCACCGCGACGACGCGCTGTGCCGGTTTGAGCCAGCGATCCGGACAATAAGCGGCAAAAAAGATCGCTTGCAGTCTGTAATACTCTTCCTGCGCGATCGGCTCGAATTTATGCGAGTGGCAGCGGGCGCATTGGATGGTGATGCCCAACAGACAACTGGCGACGTTTTGCAACGTTCCTTCCAGCACGGTATAGCGATCGATGCGCAGTTCGTCGGGGTTGCCGTCGCTCTCGCCGGTGCCGTCTGGAGCGTTGCGCAAGAAGTGTGTGGCCGTCAGTGGTTCGACCATCGCTTCGGTGATTTTGCCGCCCGGTTTGTAGCCGGCCAATTCATCGCCCGCCAACTGCTCGAAGACAAAACGATCGTAGGGCTTATCCTTGTTGAAGGCGTCGATGACGTAATCGCGGTATCGGTAAGCCAAGGGCCGATCGCTGTCGGCATGAAAGTAGCCGTTGGAGTCGGCATAGCCGGCGGCGTCGAGCCAGTATTTGCCCCATCGTTCGCCGTAGCGGGGAGAGGCCAAACAGCGCTCGATCAGCCTTTCGTAGGCGTCGGGCCGAGTGTCCGAGAGGAAAGCTTTTATCTCCTCCGGTGTGGGCGGTAGACCCGTCAAATCGAAGCACACGCGGCGAAGCAGCACGGCGCGGTCGGCTTCGGGGCCGAGCGTCAAACCCTTCTTTTCCAGATCGGCCCCGATGAAGGCATCGAGAGGTGTGCGCAGTCGTTCGCGGCAGCGAACGGAGGGTGCGGCGGGGCGAATGACGGGACGAAACGCCCAATGTTGGTCGGGCGGTTGAGTCGAGGTTGCCACCGGCCGTTCGGCGCACCGAAGGGAGGAAAGCTCCCAGAGGCACACAATCGAGATGGGAAGAACCCATCGAATGTTGAATGAGACGCCCAAGGGATCGACTCCGTGCAACGTCGACTCGCGGCGTAAGCAAGGGGGGTTGAGGATGCTTGCTTACGCCGCGATCGGAGGAATTACTGGCTGGCACTCAATGCCGGAATAAGAACTCCTTGGAGTTGAGCAGCGCCCAATGGATGTCTTCCCACGCCTTGCGCTTGTCCGCGGCGCGGGTAAGGTGGTCGAGCGCCACTTTGACATTATCTTCATTGGGAGAACGAGAGAGCGTGGCCAAGTACAATTCGTTGAGCATGTCCCTTTCCGAGGTTTTGGCCGACAGCAGCCGTCCAATGCGATTGTTCGGATTGCGAAGCTTCTCGTTTAGCGTGGGACCATTGATGAGTTGCAACGCCTGTGCCAGATTACTGTCGCTCTCGCGCTCGCATTCGCAGGCCAGTTCGCGCGCCGGTTGGCCGAACGTCTTCAGGAACGGATGATTGATGTCGCCGTCCGGCAGTTGTGTCGCCCGCGTGCCCAAGGGTAGGCCGGCGAACTTCTCGGGTAATTCCGTGACGGTGCAGACGGCGTCGAGCATTTGTTCCGCCGTCATCATCTTCGGCACGGCGTGAGAGAAATACTTGGTGTCGTCGGCGTTGTAGGCGTTGGTCTGAGCGCTCAGTTGATAGGTCCGCGAGTTCATGATGGTGCGGATTAGATGTTTCACGTCGAACTTGTGGGCGGCGAAGTCCTTGGCCAGGGCGTCGAGCAATTCGTCGTTGGCCGACGGATTGGAATCGCGGAAGTCATCGACCGGATCGACGATGCCCTTGCCGTTGAGGTGATACCAAATGCGATTGGCGACCGACTTGGCGAAGAACGGGTTTTCGGTGCTGGCCAGCCAATCGGCCAGGACGCGGCGGCGATCCGTGCCCGGCGAAATGTTCGGCACCGCTCCGCCCATAAACTTGGGTTTCATCACCTGGCCGGTGCGCGGCTGGGTCACTTCACCGGATCGGCCATCGTAAACGATCTCAGCTCCCGGTTGCTGAGGCGTCGCGCCGGGTTCCGCTGGGTCGTTCTTGTGCCGAACGCGGGCGAAGAAGGCGGCCATGCTGTAGTAGTCGTCTTGCGTCCAGCGCTCGAAGGGATGATTGTGGCATTTGGCGCACTGCATACGAATGCCGAAGAACAGCTGGGCCGTCGTCTCGGCGAGATTCTGTGGATCGCGGGCCACCCGATAGTAGTTGGCCGGGGGATTGGCGAAGGTGCTGCCGCTGGCCGTCAGCATCTCGCGCGTCAAAACGTCGAAGCCAGTGTTCTCCGCGATGCGCTCGTGCAGCCAGTGCTGAAAAACGTGCGTGCCTTTGACCTGAATGGCCTTGCGGCTGCTGCGAAACACATCCGACCATTTGAGAGTCCAGAAGTCGGCATATTCCGGGCGTTCCAGCAAGGAATCGATCAGCTTGGCGCGTTTATCCTTTGCTTTATCGGCGAGGAAATCGCGCACCTCCTTGGGCGTCGGCAACACGCCGCACACGTCGAGGTAAGCGCGGCGCAGAAACTCGGCGTCGCCGCACGTTTCCGACGGCGGAATGCTCAGCATTTTCAACTTGGCGAAGACGAACTTGTCGATGTAATTGTTTTCCGGCGGATTGGTCCAAACGAAGCCGGACCGCGGTTCCAGATACGTCAGGCGAACGGTCTGCAACTCCATGAGATAACGGCACAGAATCGCCACCTCGCCGGCTTGCTTGAACTGAACGAGTCCCGTCGGGGATACATCGGCGACGGCGGGATCGCTGGTGCTGAAGACGGTCAAGCGGGTGGCGTCGCGGACGCTGCCGTCGCTGAAGCGAGCCACGACGGCCAACTGCTGATAGCGGGCGGGAGCGAGTTGCACACGCGAGCCGGGCAGGATGTCGATGCCTTTGAGCGACGGGGTGGCGGGCAAGTCGTCGCGTAATCCCTCGGCCAACCAATCGCGCAGGGCGCGGACGGGAACACTGCTGGGCAGGAAACGCTGGCCGCCTTCGTGCGGAACCACACCCAAACCCTTCTGCAAGATCAAACTAGCGTCCGGCTGTTGTCGATCGGTGCGCCGTCCGAGAACGTCGCGCGTCAATTGCAAATAGTCGGCGGCGGGATCGAAGCCGCGCAGGCTCAGTTTGAAACCGTTCTTGCCCGACGGCGTGCCGTGACATGCGCCGGCGTTGCAGCCGCCGACGTTGAGCGAGGCGATCACCTCGTTGCGAAAACTGGTAACACGAGGCTTCTCGACATTCACCACGGTCACCGGAATCCGCGCCGTTTGGCCGCCGGCTTTGACGAGGACGACCGTTTGTCCGTTCTTCTTCGGGGTGAGGAAACCACTCTCGTCCACGCCGGCCACATCGGTGGTCTCGAACGTCACGTCACAAGCGGCGGTTAGATCGCGAACCGCGCCATCGGCATACCGACCCGTGACGACGAGCTGTTGGTGGGCGCGGCTCCCATTCAGGCTAACCGAGGCAGGCTGTACCTGAAGAGAAACGGGCCGACCGATAAGACCGGGACGATCCGAAGGTTCGAGCGCGACGGCGGTGGATGCGGAAATGATCGCCAGCGAGAGGCCGATCAGAAAGCTGGGAATGCAAACGGGCACTCGTTGGATGAGACGTATCATGGGAAGTCGCCCTCGTGCGGAAGGAGTAACTTGGCGGGGTTCAGGCGCGTTGCTCTCATGGTGAGACCAACCCTTCTAGTGTAACGGTTTCCGCGGCTCAATGCGACTCCATTTTTGTCGAGTTGTTGCAAACGGCACCTGCCAGCGACGCCCCGTTCTCTCGGAGTTCATTCCTTGCTCTGGCAAGAGAGCTATCGCCGACATAAAATG
>JAKBCS010000230.1 GCA_021807595.1 Planctomycetota bacterium
TTTCCACGGCCGCCCCCGCCGAGAAGGGCGATTGGATCGACTTGACCAATCTCGACTCGTGGCGCAAACCGGATATGCTCTGGATGCTCGCCGACAGCGTCGCGGTCGATGCCGAGAAGCCGAAACTGCTGTCGGCCAAGGCCGGCAAGTCGATTCTCGTCAACGGAGCCAAGGGACGCGCCCGCGATCTGCTCAGCCAGCGCGCGTTCGGCGACGTGGAGGTTCACGTCGAGTTCCTCATTCCCAAAGGGTCGAACTCCGGCGTCAAACTCCAGGGCTTGTACGAGATTCAGATTCTCGACAGCTTTGGCGTAAAGCAACCCAAGGGAAGCGATTGCGGCGGCATTTATCCGCGCGCCGAGTTCAAGCCGAAGTATCACTACATAGATGAAGGCGTGCCGCCTCGCGTCAACGCCTGTAAAAAGCCGGGCGAATGGCAGACGTTGGACATCGTATTTCAAGCACCGCGTTTCGATGCCGACGGCAAGAAGACGGCCAACGCGCGTTTTGTGAAAGTGACGTTCAATGGGGAAGTGATTCACGACAACGTCGAGGCCGCGACACCGACCGGCCACGCCTGGCGCAGAAAAGAAATGGCGAAGGGACCGCTGTTGCTGCAAGGCGATCACGGCCCGGTCGCCTTCCGCAACGTGCGAGTACGCCCCTTTGCCGCTGCGCGGAAGAACGGAGAGTGAGAATCGACCGCCATGCGCAGGCTCTACAGAAGCGGTACCTTCTGTTTCTCGCAACTCATGCGATGGATCGACTTGCCCTGTTTGCGAAACTTGCGCTCGAAGTTGGTGAGATAATCGAGATCGTGAACGGGCGTATTCTCGGTGGGCGTTGGCATGAGGTGCAAGGAAGGTTGCTCGGCAAGCAGGACCGACATGACCCCGGCGTATTCCTCAACATCGGTGACTGCGTGCAGGCGGCCGCCGGGTTTGAGGATGCGAACGCACTCCGCCACGAACTCGCCGGTGAAGACCCGGCGCTTGTGATGGCGCTTCTTCCACCACGGATCGGGGAAATAGACGTGGACGGCCTGCAACGATTCCGACGGGACGCGGGGCAGAAACAGCCGCGCGTCGGCACATGCGACGCGCACATTGGTTAAGCCTCGCTTGGCCAAGCGAGTGGCCGTGAACAATTGATATTTACGGACGATTTCCACGCCGGCAAAGTTGACGTCCGGATGCGCTTGCGCCGCCGTCAACAGAAACAGCCCCTTGCCGAAGCCGACCTCCAGTTCAACGGGGCCATCGTTACCGAACAGCGCGCGCCAATCGAGGGGTGTTGCCGGTTGCGGCGTCCCTTCGATCGGCTGCGCGGTCGGCAACAGATAGGGTTGCAACGCTTCTTGGGTGAGTCGAGGACCGCGGCGCACGCTCACGACTCCTCCGCAAGAGCCGGCTCGCCGCCTTGACGAACGAGAGCCACGCCGATGATGTCGGCGTGAAACACCATCGTCGAACCCACGAAGCCTTGGACATTGAACACGCATTGTCGGCGGCGAATCCGGACGCCCTTGGCGATGAGGACGAGGCGGTCGCCGATGCGAACCGGCCCACGGAAGCGCACGTTGTCCATGCCTCCGAAGCCGAGAAAATCGCCCTGCAACATGCCGTTGGCCATGCTGTAGTACGAACACAGCTGCGCCGCCGCCTCGCACATCAACACGCCCGGCACGATCGGATAATCCGGCATGTGTCCGCGCACCCAAAACTCGTCCGCCGTCACGTCCTTGTAGCCGACGATCAAATGTTGGCTGGTGTCCATGTGGACGATGGCCGTCAACTGCCCCATCTCGAACCGTTGCGGATTGAAGCGCTCGATCTCTTCCCGATCGGCCAACAATCGGTTCAGGTCCAAGTGCGAAGGATCAATTAACAATTCCGGCGGCATCGTCCACTCCATAATTCGTAAGTCATCCGTCGTCCATAGCAGGTGTTCCGCGGCGAGGAGCGAAGCGGACTATTGCGCCTCGCTGCCGATAACCTACCACGCATTACGGACGCCTCACCACATCGGCGATTTGATTCAAATCCGTCAACAACGCATCGGGGCGGCCGATTGGTTCCTTGAGTTGCTCGGCGGTGGCCTGCAACGAGTTACGGTCGCCGGCAAACAGGGCGATGCGCATACCCAGACGCCGCGCCGGCACCAGATCGCGCGAGATGCTCGTGCCGACGTGCAACACCTGGTTCGGCGCGATCCCTTGCTGAGTGAGGGCGGTCAGCGCTTGGCGAAAGAGACGTTCGGAAGGTTTGCGGCCGCGGATCTCGTGGGACAAGACAATCGAATCCTTGTCGAGCAGCTTGTCGAGAGTGGCTTCTTTGTCTTGAGCGCTTAAGCCGCGTTGCAGCTGAACGCGCGTGAAACATTGACCGTCGGCCAGCAACCCTTGCTTCAAGCCCATTTTGGCGACACACCGCAGCGCTTCCGCTGCGCCGTCGTAAGCGGCCGTGCCTTGGAGGCTGGCGTGAAAGAAATAGGCCACCTTGCGGCTAAACTCATTGAGCGATCCGAAAAATCCGGCATCGAACTTGTAATCTTTCTGAAACAACTTCTTGATGAGCGCCTCCCACACGCGATCCGCCCCGACCTCCGGATATTTCTCGGTGCCGCCGGGAACGGCGCGGTGTTCGATCAACACCGAGTCGTACAGTTGTTTCATGTAGTCGGCGGGCTGTCCCGGTTTGCGCGACATCGACGACCACATTTTGAATTCCTGAATGGTCTTGTCCAAGACCAGATTCATCACGAACTCTTTGGGATGCTCGAACCACAACTCACCACCGGCGATGCGCAGGAGGGTTCCATAGACGTTCCACAACACCACGCGCACCTGCGGAAGCTGCGTGAGATGCGGTCGAGCTTTGACCCGATCCACTTCGACCGGCGCAGGCCAGGATAGATCGTGGCGCGTGTCGAGATACGCCGCGTATTGTTCCAGTGTTAGGGCCATACCATCCCCGCGAGTCCGCAAAATACATTAGAAACAGCCTAACAGGAGATCGGCGGTAGTGCAAGGGACGGGCCAGTCAGCACGACGAACCGAGGGCGTAAGCTGCCGGGTTATCTCGTCTCTCGTAGAATTGTCGAAGACGAGACGAATTACCCCGAAACGCGGGATTGTGGGCCTCGGGTGTCTTCTAGGGCGGAGAATCGCGTCATGACTTCTCGGTCGGATCACCAGCGCTGGATTGCCCAGCGGATGAGTCACCTGGAAACTTCCGGCATTCGGAAAATCTTTGAATTGGCCCGCAGTCTGAAAGATCCCGTCGATCTCAGCATCGGCCAACCCGATTTCGACGTGCCGGAGCCGATCAAGGCCGCTGCCCATGATGCCATCGACCGCGGGGCTAACGCCTACACGGTGACGCAAGGCATTCCCGAACTGCGCGCCAAGATTCAAGCCGGCGTGCGCGAGCGCTATCACCACGCCGACCGCGAGGCTTTCGTCACCAGCGGTACCAGCGGCGGATTGCTGCTCTCCTTGCTGTGTACCCTCAATCCCGGCGACGAGGCGATTGTCTTCGATCCCTACTTCGTCATGTATCCGCAACTCGTTTCACTGGCGGGCGGCGTCGCCGTCTTCGTAGACACCTACCCCGATTTCGGCATCGACCCCGACCGGGTGCGCGCCGCCCTGACACCGCGCACCAAGGTCATTCTCGTCAACAGTCCGGCCAATCCCACCGGCTGCGTTCACAGCCGCGAGTCGCTGCGCGACTTGGCCGAACTGGCCGCCGAGCGGGGCGTGTTGCTCATCAGTGACGAAGTGTACCGCGCCTTCTGCTACGACGAGCCGTTTGCCAGCCCGGCTGAGTACAACGAAGACGTGCTGGTAATCGACGGCTTCAGCAAGGCTTACGGCATGACCGGCTGGCGTCTCGGTTTCGCGCACGGACCGCGCCGCGTGATCGAGGAAATGACGAAACTGCAACAATTCAGCTATGTATGCGCGCCCAGCATGGTGCAGCACGCCGGCGTCGTCGCTTGGGATTACGACGTGTCGGCCATCGTCGCCGATTATCGCCGCAAGCGGGATCGCATTTACGAAGGATTGAAGGATAAATACGAGTTGATGCGTCCTCAAGGCGCGTTTTACGCCTTCCCCAAGGCTCCGGGCGGGGTGGGAAGCGCCTTTGTGGCCGAGGCCATTCGCAACAATTTGCTGCTCATCCCCGGCAACGCCTTCAGCGCCCGCGACACGCATTTTCGCATTAGCTTCGCCGCCAGCGAACGCACCCTCGACCGCGGCATCGAGATTCTCAACCGTTTGGCCTGACCGTCCGTCAGGGCGAGCTTTGCAATTTCTTGCCGATGGTGAAGAACTCGACCTTCTTGGTTAGCTCCTTGGCGAGGTTGGCGCGTTTGAGGAACAAGAGCGCGAAGCTGGTATCGGCAATCGGCTGAGAACCAGGATAGTTGCCGAGAAACCATGCGCCGTCGGCATTCTGATGATCGAGAAGCAGTTCGACGCCCCACGAATACCAGTCTTTGCCTTCGATTTGCCTTCGATTGTAAAGGACGCCGCATCGTTCGACGGTCCACAATAGATAGAGATTGATCGGTTCGCGGTTGCGGGCGCGCGTCTTTTTCCAGCCGATGGGATTGCCGATGAATTGAGCCAAATAGTGAAAGCCCTTCTCGACGGCTGGATCGTCGATGGGTTTCGGCTCAGCGTTGGGGTGTGCTCGATCGGCGGCGAGGCCATACTGCACCGCGAGACCAAGCAGGCCCGCGCCCGTCATGGCGGTACTTTGATTTAGGGACTGCGCTGGGGAAGTGAAATTGTAATTCCACCGGCCATCAGCTACCTGACTCCGGTGAAAGCGATGGACGATTAAGGCGTATACCCTCTCCAGCGGTACGCCATGTCGCTTTGCGGCCAACAAGCCCAAGATGGCGAATTGAGTGTTCGAGTTGTCCGTGCGATCGTTACGCGGCAGTTGGTGCGACTCCTTCGGCGGTTGCAACGAGGGCAGTTCTTGCAAATGCTTTGGCAAACGATCGAGAGCGAGTTGGGTGGCTTCGGGACTTGGACGAACCATTTCAAGGGTTTTGTTCGCTCCGCTGGGATCGTCGAGCGTCATGGTTCCGCGGTCTTTGGGTAACTGAGCGGGATCGGTGGACGGCGTGCCCGCGATGCCTTTTTCAAGAGTCTCGTTGGGATCGCGCGCCAGAAAACCCGGTGGTGCGGAGCCGTCCTTTCCGCCGACGAACAGATCCAGAGCATCTCGCGGTGCCCGGGAACGCATCACTGTCAATAAGTCGTCTTCCTGCTCATTGGAAAGAACCGGGCAATCGTAGGTCCAGCCACCGCTGGCCTTCTGGCCTGCCGCCAAGCGAAGCGCGCAGGTTTTAATCAACTTTTTATCGGCTGGATCGCCAAGTCGATCGAGGAAGAGGATGCACAGGGCCAAATCGTAGGTCTGGTTTAAGCCGGGAATGGCTCGACGAACGAAATGCGAGGCTTTCTGAATGCGGATGTCATCGCTTGGAACGCCGCATTCGAGGAGCGTCAACGCGGGCAAGGCGGCCAAACCGGGTCGAGGCTCCCAGCTGCCGTCCTGACGTTGATGGCGTTTCATCCACTGAACGCCGGCCTCGATGGCTTTGTTGACCCTTTCTTGTTCTTCCGGCGGTAGCCACGATTCTTGTTTCGGCTCGGTGGGCGAATCGGCGACAACCAAGCGCGATTCGTTTTCCAACTCCGGCTCTTGGGGGGACGGAGGCAGAGGTGCCGGAGAGGTGCGAGCGA
>JAKBCS010000091.1 GCA_021807595.1 Planctomycetota bacterium
GCGGATGACTCCACAGCGAGATCGAAGCCGTTAGCGACAGCAAATTACCGGCGGCCAAACGATCTTCGAGAGTTTCCAGAAAGAGGCGAACGCGGGGTTGTGAAGGGAGTTTGCGGCGCGACATAGAGGGCAATTCCTTGGGTGTCCTGGGCGAAAGCGCGAAAGTTTGGCTCTCACAGAAGGGAGAGATTAAGAGTGGAGTTTACCTCCGCTCGGAGGCGATGTCAAGCCGTTGTAAAAATTTTCGACTTTCGCGAGTGCGCCTATCGGTTTTTGGAGCAGACGATAAGCGGAACACTAGGACGGATCGGCCGATCGGTGTACAATTTGCAGAAGGATCGCGCTCCTACCGTCGGTTGCCGATAGATCGATACCCACCCGGGCAAGAAGAAAAGGTAGTTTATGAATCTCACGTCTCGGATATTGGCCGCCGGCGTGTTTCTTTTGCTTGCCCCTGTCGTGCGGGCGGCGGATGGCCGAGCGCCGCAGGAGAAAGCGTTCGATCGGGACGTGAAGCCGTTTTTGAAGCAATACTGCGTGCGTTGCCACAATGCCGAGAAGATGAAATCCGGGATTCGGGTCGATCACCTGCAAGCCGCGCTCGACGACCCGCAACTGCGGCTGTGGGAAAACCTTCGCAAACAGATTGGCGAGGCGGCGATGCCGCCCGAAGACGAGGCACAGCCCACGGACGCGCAGCGCAAGCGGATGGTCGAATGGATCGATCTGGCCCTGCAAGAAGCGCGTTTGCGTCCGGTGCCGAAAAACGGCCTGGTGCGACGCCTGACCGTGGCACAGTATCGCAACACGCTGCGAGAACTACTGCTCCTGGACGAAGAACTGACCGAGGTGCTTCCGCCGGACGCCGTCTCGCGCGATGGCTTTGTGAACAACAAAGAGACGCTGCAACTTTCGCCGCTATTGCTGGAGGCGTATCTCGACATTGCGGATAAGGCCCTCAAGCGATGTATCGTGGACCCGAAATCGAAGCCCACCATCCAAAACTTCCGCGTGGACCTGGGTGACGGCATCAATGTCCATCCCTGCCCCGATAAGCTGATCCTCGGAGCCGACAGCCTGCTGTTGAACAACGCCGATTTCGAGGTAACGCAGCTCAAACCCGCCAAGCCGTTCGACTTCAACCCGTTCGTCATGCGCACCAAGTATCGCTTTATCGAAGGGTATCGGGGCAACGACACGGTTCGCGGTTGGAGAGATTTCGACAGCATCTACCACGCGGTCTACGCCTGCATGCGCGGCAACCACGGTTATCCCAAGGGACGGGCCTACGAAACCGTCCCGCGGGGGCTGCTGCTGCGCCCGGCCATTCCGAGTACGGAGATTTTCGGCGTGGACAGCACCTACGGCCCGCGGGCGAACTTCAAGATCGCCGTGCGCGAATTGCCCGACCACGGCCGATTTCGGGTCACGGTGACGGCGGCGAAGTACAACGACGGACTGCTGCTCGACCCCGGCGCAGCCTCGCAACCCGACGACGGCACGAACGCCCTCGTCTGCCGCAATCTAAAGACGCCGCAAACGATTACTGTGAAGCAGGCCGGCATCTATCAGGTGGATGTGTACAGCGCCCAAAAGAACAAGCCGACGGACCTGACATTGAGCCTGGGAGAACGGCAGTTCACCAACACCTTGAAGCAACCCGCCTTCGTCGTGGTTCGACTGCCGGCCGGCCCGCTGGATGTCAACGCTCGCTGCACCGCGGGCGTGTCGGTGGATCGAGTTGTCTTCACTCCGCTTGCGGAATCGCGGGACATCGCCCAACGATTCGCTGCGTTCGAGAAGCGTTCGCCGCTGATGGGAGTCCACATGGGTTTCCGCCGCGATTGCGGCAGCACGCTCGCGCCGGTTGGAACGGCCCAAACCGTGTCGAGTGAGAAACTCTCGCGCTATGTGTTCGAGGGATCGTTGCGGAACTTCCCCAATCCGGATGTCGAAAAAGACAACGTCAACTATCTCGCTGGGATTCGTGAAATCGGCGTGCGGAGCGAATACACCGATGGCCGCGATCGACCGCGCTTGCTGATCCGCTCCGTGGAGTTTGAAGGACCATACTACGAAACCTGGCCGCCGCCGTCGCATCGCAACATCTTCCTCGACGCCGACCCGAAAGACAATCCGATCGCCCACGGCCAAAAGATCTTGCGCGCGTTCGCCGCCAGGGCCTATCGCCGTCCGATCGCGCAAGAAGAAGAAACCGCGCTGACGACGGTGTTCAAGAATTCGCTGGATCGCGGCAACAGCTTTCAAGAGAGCGTCAAAGAAGCATTGCAAGTGGTGCTGGCTTCTCCGCAATTCCTGTTCCTGATCGAGAATAGCCGCACTCCCGAAGCCGAGCCGCTCGACGACTACGAATTGGCCTCGAAGTTGTCCTATTTCCTGTGGAACGGCCCGCCGGACGATACGACGCTGAAGCTGGCCGAGGCCGGTTCGCTGCGAAAGAATCTGGATGTCGAAATCGATCGAATGGTCGGCCATCCCAAGTTCGCGCGGTTCACCGCCGAGTTCGCCTCGCAATGGCTGGGACTGGACAAGTTTCAGGTACTCGAACCGGATCGCAAACGCTTTCCGAAGCTCACGCGCCATGCCCGCGCCCACTTGCGCCAAGAGCCGATTCACTTCCTTCAGCATTTAATGCGGAACAATCTGCCCGCGCGCAATCTGATCGAGTCGGACTTTGTGATGGCAAACGAAGCCACGGCCGATTACTATGAACTGGTCGGAAAAACAGAAAGCGGTTTCGAGTTCGTACCGATCCAACATGGCCGAAGCGATCTGGGCGGCCTCCTCAGCCAGGCGGCGATCCTGGCGGGGTTGTCGGATGGACGCGAAGCGAATCCGGTAAAGCGGGGAGCGTGGCTGGCCCGCAAGATCATCGCCGAGCCGCCCGATGACCCGCCGCCGAATGTGCCGACTCTCAAAGAGGACACGCGCATGCTCACGCTTCGCCAGCGGCTCGAACGGCATCGCAATCAGCCTGGCTGCGCCCAGTGTCACGCGAAAATCGATCCGTGGGGCGTCCCTTTCGAGGAGTACGACGCCGGCGGCCGCTTCAAACGGAAACCGCCGGACGCGCGGTCCACACTGCCCGACAAAGCGGAAGTGGCCGGCGTCGCCGACCTGAAGCGATACCTTGCCAACGACCGCATCGACCAGGTAGCCTTCAGCGTTCTCAAACAGCTGACGACCTACGCGACTGGCCGCAGCCTGACCTACCGCGAACTCGAACAGCTGAAAAAGGACGGAGCCAAACTGAAGGCGAAAGGCTATCGCATGAAAGATATGATTCAGTTTGTGGTCCACAGCCCGATGTTCTTGGAGAAATAGCGACGCGATCCCCGAACTACCCTCCGCTAAACTTCCACGGAATCAAGCAATGAATACCTCGTTTCGGATCGACCGACGTGCATTTCTCAAGGGACTGGGCGGCGTGTCGCTGGCCCTGCCGGTTCTCGACGCCATGGGAGCGGACGTAACCGACAAGATCCCCCGTCGGTTCTGTGCGATCTACACGGCCAACGGGATGTCGCTGCCGCAAACGGCCCATAAGATCGACGAATGGAGTTGGTTCCCGCGGGCCGAAAACAAGGGAGAGTTCGTCTTCGGCAAATCGACCGAGCCGCTCGCCCCCTTCCGCAAGCAGATCAGCTTCATGGGCGGACTGTACCATCCGAGCGGACCCAAGTCCGATCCGCACGTCTGTTCCGATATGTGGCTCACGGGAGCGCCCCTGCACAACCCCAAGCCCGGAACCTACAACTCCGTCGGACTCGATCAAGTCGTCGCGCTGCACACCAAGCAGTTCTGCCGGCAGCCGTCGCTGGTGTTGTCGATTGACGCGGGAACCGGGTTTCTGTCCCGAACGGGTACCATCTCCTACAGCCTTGAGGGGCGTCCGATCCCGGCTGAGAACAATCCGCGCCGCATCTTCGACCGCCTGTTTCGCGGCGACCGCGCCTCGCTGACGGCGGAGCGCGACAAGTTGAAACAGCGGATCAAACTGGTGGACGCCGTGGCTCAAAACGCGCGGGCGCTCCATCGACGCCTCGGCAAGTCCGACCGCGAGCGGATGGATCAATATCTGACCTCGCTCGACGAAGTGGAGGCACGGCTGATCGCCTCCGAACGCTGGATCGACGTGCCCCTGAAAAAACAGGACTATTCGCATCTGAATCTGAAGGTAACGAACGAAGGGGAACCGGGCGAATACTACCGCAATATGTTCGATCTGATCGCGCTGGCGTTCGACGCGGACATCACCCGCTCGGTCGCCTTCATGCTCAACCGCGAAGACGGCATGGGCATCAGCGACACCTTCCCGCTTAAGCTGGGTCTTTCGAGGACTCACCACAACCTTTCTCATGCCAACGATAAAAACGGCCAGATGGAATTCGCCAAATACGATCTGTTTTTGAGCAAACAGTTGGCCCACTTCTTCGATCGGCTAACGCATTACAAAGATCGCGACGGCAGCGTACTCGACAATACCATCGTCCTGTTCGGCAGCGGTGCCAGCACGACGCACAACTCGCGCAACCTGCCGACCCTGATCGCCGGGGGTAGAGCCATGGGACTCGAACACGGAACCTATTGGCGCAACGGCGAGACGCGCATGTCGAACGTCTACCTGAGCATCCTGCGTTCCCTCGGCATCGAGAAGGATTCGTTCGCCGACAGCACGGGCACGCTCAGCAAGTCGATCTTCCGCCGAGTGTAGTTCGGCACCGCTTGCTCGCGTGGAAAGGGGGTTCCGCGCGTCTCAGCAATCGGCCCACCTTGACGGTTTGGGTACAGATGGCTACCTTTCGATGTTAGTGCGGACTAGCGAGTCCGCCGCATGGAGCGTCCGGGAGTTCAATCGTGCTTGGGGCGTCGGTAGCCGGTATTTGGGCCGCTTTATTCGGAGCAAATCTATCTCTGATAGAGATAGGCTTTCTCACGACGTTGCTCGTTTTCACGATGCTGTTCGCATTGGCCTGGATGTTTCCCCATCCTGCTCTCCGCCTCGCACTTTGGCCGATTACCCACTCGATATATTGGCTGCGCGTGCGCGGACGAGAGCATGTTCCGGCGCGCGGGGGCGCTTTGCTCATTTGCAATCACGTTGGTTATCTCGATTGGTTGCTGCTGACGGCGGCACATGGGCGCTGGATTCGTCCGGTCGTCTTTGCGGGTTGGACGAACCAATGGGGCGTCCGCCATCTCTTGCGTTGGGCGGGGGTTATCGCTCTCGACGGCTCGACGGGTGTGCGAGGGTTGGTGCGCGGACTCCAAGTCGCCCGCGCCCACTTGAAACGAGGCGAATTGGTCTGTCTCTTCGCCGAGGGGCGCGCGCTGGCCGGAGGATTGGAATTGTCGTTCGCGCGCCAGCTTCGGCATGTCGTTCGTGGGACGGGAGTGCCCATCGTTCCCGTCTGCCTCGACCAGACGCTCGGCAGCCTCTTCGTGGTGGAGAAAGGGCGAATGCGCTGGCGTTGGCCGTTGACGCTTCCTTGGCCTGGATACGTCAGCTTCGGGGAGATACTCCCGGCGGGGACACCGCCCGGTGATGTTCGGCAGGCGCTCCAATTGCTCTCCTCGCGGAGTGCGATGGATCGAGCCAGCCGCCTCAAACCGGCACATCGCCGATTCGTGCGCGTTGCCGCCCGCCGTCCTTTCAGTTCCTGCTTTCTCGACAGCACCCGCCCCGAGAAAATGAACTATTCGCGCACGTTGGCCGCCGTCCTGTGCGCGGTCAAGTTCTTCCGCCCCTTGCTCGGCGAGGAGCGCATGGTCGGTATTTGGCTGCCCTCGAGCATGGGAGGAGCATTCACCAACATCATGCTGGCCATGCTCGGCAAAACGTCGATCAACCTCAATTACACATCCGCTCCCGAAGCCATCCGCTCCGCGCTCAAGCAATGCGGCGCGCGGCACGTCATTACCTCGCGCCGTTTCACCGATCGCATGCCGCTCGATCTCGGACCCGGCGTGGAGATTATTTATTTCGAGGATCTCGCTCCGCGTTTCACGGCTTGGATGCGGATTTCGCGTTGGTTGGCCGTCGTCCTCTTGCCCGGCTGGTTCCTGGAGCATTGCGTACTACGTTTGGGCCGCCATCGGCTCGACGATTTGGCCACGGTCATTTTCTCCAGTGGCAGCACCGGCGATCCCAAGGGCATCGCACTCAGCCACCGCAACATCGCCGCCAATATCGAGTCGATGATCCAAGCCGTATCCCTGCGGCCGAGCGATCGCGCCTTGGGGGTATTGCCGTTCTTTCACAGTTTCGGCTACACCGTGACGTTGTGGGCACCGTTGCAAGTGGGCGCTTCGGTACTGTATCATCCCGATCCGCGCCAGGCGCGCGAGATCGGCGAATTGTGTCGCACGCACGGCTGCACGCTCTATCTCTCGACGGCCACCTTTCTCCGCTACTGTCTGCGCAAGTGCGAGCCGGACGATTTTCGCACTTTGCGCGTCCTCATTTGCGGCGCGGAAAAATTGCCCGTTTCGTTGTCTCAAGAGTTCGAGCGCAAGTTCGGCGTTTTGCCGATGGAAGGCTACGGCTGCACCGAGTTGTCTCCAGTGGCCTCGACGAATCTGCCCGATGTCGAGATCGACGGGGTTCGCCAGGTCATGAATAAACCGGGCACGGTGGGACAACCCATCCCCGGAGTCTCCGCTCGCATCGTGCATCCCGACACCCGCGAACCGCTGCCCCTTGGCTCCGAAGGACTTCTCCTCATCCGGGGCGGGAATGTCATGGAAGGCTACCTCGGCCGGTCGGACTTGACTGCCCAGGCGATTCAAGACGGTTGGTATCTCACCGGCGACATGGGGCGTTTGGATGAAGACGGTTACATCACGCTCACCGGGCGGCTGTCGCGCTTTGCCAAATGCGGCGGCGAGATGGTGCCGTTGGAGAAAATCGAAGAGGTTCTCCACGATATTCTCGGCACCAGCGAGCGCGTCTGCGCCGTCACTTGCGTTCCCGACGAGGCGCGCGGCGAGCGGTTGGTCGTCTTGTATGTGCGCCAAGACGGACTGGAAGTGCGACCCTGGCACCAACAGTTGATCGGACGAGGGCTGCCGAACTTGTGGATCCCCTCGGAGCGCGATTTTCTCGCCGTGCCCGAGTTGCCGGTACTTGGAAGTGGAAAGCTGAATCTTCAAGGGGTTAAGGAGATGGCCGTCGCCTTGACGCGCAAATGATCCTCGATTGTCGCATCGTTTTGGTTCGTCCGCGCATCGCCGCCAATATCGGGGCCGCGGCACGGGTCGCGCGCAACATGGGGATGACCGATCTGGTCCTCGTCGCGCCCGAAGCCGATCCAACCGATGTCGAGGCGCGGCGTCTGGCCACACACGGCGAAGACGTTCTACAGCGTTGCCACATCGTCGCCGACTTGCGAGAGGCTCTCGCGGATTGCCTGGTTGTTGCCGCTACCTCGGCGCGCGTAGGAGGCTTGACGCGCCGACAGGGCGTGGGTTCCCCCGAACGGATCGCTCCACATCTGGTCGATGCCATGCCTTCGGGACCGACCGCTTTGGTGTTCGGCCCCGAAGCCAGCGGTCTTAGCAATCCCGAAGTGTCGCTCTGTCATTATCTGATTCACATACCAACCGATCCGCAATATCCGGTATTGAACCTGGCTCAAGCCGTCGCTGTCTGTACCCACGAACTCCGCCGCTGCTGGCTGAATCGTTCCTCGGCGTCCACGCTCTTGCCGCCGGTCGAGGCTCCCGCCCCGTTCGCCGAGCGCGAGCGCGCCTACGAGCAGTTGCGCTTGGCGTTGCAAGAGGTGCATTTTCTGTGGAACGAAAAGGCCGACTCGCTGATGCACGCTTTGCGCCATCTCCTCAACCGTGCCGCCCCAACGCCGACCGAAGTGAATATCCTGCTCGGTCTCGCCCGCCAACTGCGCTGGTTCGCGCGCCATCCCCTCGATCGAAGCGGCGACGAGTGAGAGGCTGTCTCCGCAGCCCCCCTCTCCCCTGTACTCAGGGGGAGAGGGGTAGGGGCAAGGAAGCTCGGAAAACTCACCCCCTCACCCCAATCCCTCTCCCCCAGAGTACAGGGGAGAGAGGCTTCTCGGATCGCCTCTGAGCAAGGTTCGCGGCGGCCGCTCGTCCCTCCGCCGCGGGATCGAACGTCGCACATCGCTTGTCATGCCCGTTTCACCTTCGCCGCAGCTTCTTCTTGCGGCAACGGAATGGTCTCGATCAAACGCCGCACGATTTCATCGGTATCGATACCCTCGGCGTCGGCGTTGAAGGTCGTCACCAGACGGTGGCGCAACACCGGGTAGGCAACGGAGCGTATGTCCTCGGTGGTGACGTGGAGCCGACCGTTGAGGATCGCACGCGCTTTGCCGCCGAGAATCATGAATTGACAGGCGCGCGGACCCGCGCCCCAACTCAACAACTCCGGCACGAATTTCGGCGCGCCGCTCTCTCGTGGCCGCGTCGCCCGTACCAAGTCGGCGACATAGGCGAACACATGATCGGCCACCACCACTTGCCGCACCACTTCTTGCAAGCGCTGTATCTGTATACCGTCGAGCAGAGGCTGCAATTCGACGCGCTGTGAACTCGTCGTTCGTTTCATGATTTCCATCTCTTCGGCGCGATCGGGATAGCCGACCTTGATGTTGAACATGAAACGGTCGAGCTGCGCCTCCGGCAGCGGATAGGTTCCTTCCTGTTCGATAGGATTTTGCGTCGCCAAGACGAAGAACGGTAGCGGGAGAGGATACGTCTGCGATCCGGCGGTCACATGATGTTCCTGCATGGCCTCCAGCAGCGCGGCTTGAGTCTTGGGCGGGGTGCGGTTGATCTCGTCGGCGAGAACCATGTTGGCGAAGACCGGGCCGGGCAAAAAGACGAACTTGCGGCGTCCGGTCGCGGCATCGTCTTGCAAGATGTCGGTGCCGGTGATGTCGGCGGGCATGAGGTCCGGCGTGAACTGAATGCGCTTAAAAGAGAGGTTTAATATCTTCGACACCGTGCTAACGAGCAGCGTCTTGGCCAACCCCGGCACGCCGACCAGCAGACAATGTCCGCGGCCGAACAGGGCCATCAACAATTGTTCGACGACTTCATTTTGGCCGACGATGACTCGGCCAATTTGTTCGGTCATCCGTCGATAGACGGCGGCCAATTCGTGTACCAATTCGGCTTCGTTTTTCGCGGCATCGAGCATGGAAACGCTTTCATAGGTTTGTCGGTCGTCGTCGGCTTCGACATTCTACCACCGATCCGGCACGGAGCAAGAATGACGCGCTCTTGTCGCCAAGGTCACTTTTGAAACCGCTTCACCCTCGTTGCGCCGGATTCGAGTTCGAAGTGATAGCCGTCGGAGAAGGCTTCGGCAAATTCTTCTTGATGGGATACCAAAAGAATGCAGCGCATTTGACTGCGGAGATTCTGCAATTCTTGGATCATCACCTGCCGGCCTTGGCTGTCGAGGCAGCCGAACCCCTCGTCGATGATGACCGACTCGATGGGGCGATGCTGCCGGCTGGCGTATTGGCCGATGCCGAGGGCGAGACTGACGGCGACGCGGAATTTCTGGCTGCCGCTGAGAAAGGCCACGTTGATCGGCTTCTCGCCGGTGGTGCGATTGTACGACTCCAGATCGAGCGCGCGGTCGGATCCGCCCTCGCCGTTGGCTTCGCCGCTGAGTTTGAGATACAATTGCCCTCCGGAAAGGCGGTCGAGAACGGCGTTGGCGTACTCGACGACTTGCCTTTCCGCCTGGCGAACGAGATACAGTTGCAGGCGATCCTTGCCGAGCAGTTCGGCCAACGTCTTTTGATAGGTCCATTCGCCCTCGGCGCGAACGTAATCCTCGCCGATCGCTTCGCGCTGCTTGCGATGATTCTTCAAGACGGCAAGGAGATTTCTCGCCTCCGTTAGCTCGTTTTCGCGTTGGGTCTCGGTCTGTCGAGCCGTTTCGATGGTGCCTCGAATCTCGGCTGGATCGCGCCGCGATTCGGGGGGAAATTCGTCTTGCCTCGCTTCGAGCGCTTCCTTGTCTTGCCGCAAGACATCGAGATTCGCGCGCGCGTGCTGAAGCTCGCTGCCGCGTTGGTCGGTATCCGCTGCTTCCAGACTCGCGCGTTGCCCGTCCAGCTCATTCCATTCCGCCAGACCGAGCGAATCGGCATGCGCCTGCCAGGATGCGGGCAACTCTCTCCGGTTGGCGGCAATCGCCTGTCGAGCGTGATCGCGCGTCAATTCTTGATCCTTCAATTGATGGTCGCATTCGTCCACTCGCGCCTTCGTTTGTTCGCGCTCTTTTCCGATGCGTTCGACGTCTTTGTCCACTGCCGCAAGGGAGGCCCGGTTGTTTTTCAGATCGCGGTCGAGAGCCTCGGATTGCCGCGTCGTCTCGCCGTGTTGTTTGCGCACGCCTTCGCGGTCGGCCGGTAGTTCCTCTTTCAGTCGGAGAGAAGATTCGAGAGCGGCCTTCTCGCGCGCCTTGAGAAGATTCCACTGTCGTTCGATCTTTTCCGCCGATTGCAGGCATTGCCGCGCCGTCGTGCTGCCGGCGGCCTCGGCGCGAAGGGCTTCGAGATCGGCAGTCGCGGGATAGGAGGTCGTCGTCCAATCGTCGGGAACGGTCGGAGAGATGCGATGCGTATACGCCTCCGGAAATTCGCCGTATATTTGCACACAATCGCTCTGCAAACGGGCAATCTCCGCCTGCGCCTGCTGGACTCGATTGAGACAATCTCGATACTCTTCGCGCGCTTCTTGATGCGCCTTCTGCGCGAGGGCGAGCTTCTCGCGTAGATCCTTCTCTGTTTTCTGTGCGGCTTGAAGGTCGGTATTCGCTTGCTTGAGTTGTGCATCGGCACTCCGAACTACTGCGCTCCGCTTGCGGTTCTCGTCTTCCAGGTGTCCCGCCGGAAGAGATTGGCCACAGTGTCGGCAAACTCCCGAACCGTCGAGAATCGTGATTTCATTCAGACTGGCACGAGCTTGTTGGAGCAGTGTCTTCGCCTCAATCGCCTGCGCGCTGGCTTGTCGCGTGGCCGCGTCGGCTTCCGTAACCAACGGCTCCAGACGCTTTGCCTCCTCGCTCCACTCTTTACCTTTTAATTCGATTCGCTTTTTTTCCTCGTCCGCTCTCGATGCTGTCGCTTTCGCCTCCCCCAACTGCTCGCGGTTCGACCGAAATCGCTCTAAGAGCGGCACCCATCGCCCCAAGGCGGTTAGCGCTTCGAGTCGCTCGCGAACGCTCCGCACCTCAGACGAGGGATCGTTCGGCAACGATTCGAGATCTTTTCGGATACTTTTGAGATCTTCCTCGTGCCGTTCGTATTCCTTCAGTTTCGCCATGTGCCCCGTGACGACGAGCAACTCCGCGTTCACCTTCGATTGTTGAGCTTCTTGAAGGGCGATCAGGTTCTTCAGCGTCGTGCGCTTGTCGCTCTCTTGTTTGAGCGCGCTGTCGCATTGGGCGAGTCCATCGCGTAGCTTCTGCTTTTCCTTGGTGAAGTCCTTCGTTTTCAAATCGGCGTCGCGGATGGTGCCGCGCTGTCCGATGATGTTCTTCAAGCGCGGCAACACCTCGCGCAGCTCGCGCAGGCGCTCCACGTCGCGCTCGATGTCCGCGGATTCGGCGAGGAGCCGATGCGCGCGCTCCCAGCGCTCCGCCGCCGCCTTCAGCTGGCGTTGCAGCTCCATCCACTCTTTCGCCCGATGCTCCATCTCTCGCAACCGTTCGACCGCGGCTCGGGCGGTTTCGCGCGCCGACTCGGCATGAGAAATGCCCTCGTGCGCCTCCGTCATTTGCTCGTCCTTGACTTCCGGCAGTGCCCTGAGGCGGTCTCCGAGTTGCTCGAATTGTGCCTTGAGGCACTTCCGTCGTTCGTCCGCTTTGTCGTGCAATTTCTCGAAGCGCTCCAGATCGACGATGCTGGCCAACACCGCGCGGCGGCCTTCCGGTTTGGAATCGAGCAATTTGTCGGCCTTGCCCTGGAGAAGCAGCACGGACGAGGTAAATGTCTCGTATGTCAGACCGATTTTGTCGTTGATCCATTCGGTGAACTGCGCTTTGTAGTTGGTGCCCTCAATGGCCTTCCAATTGCTTAGCTCGCCGTTCGGCTCGCAGCGGTAGATCTGATGCGTCGAGGCCGGCGCGCCTCGCGGCTTCTTTCGCAGCGTCCGGCGAACGCGATAAACCTGATTGTCGAGTCGGAAATCGAACTCGACGCTCAAGTCGTCGCTGTCTTTGTTGATTAGTTCGATGGCGTGTTGGCTGCCGCCGCGATGGTGGCCGAACAGAGCGTAGGTGACGGCGTCGAAGATGCTCGACTTGCCGCTGCCGTTGAGGCCCGACAACATCCACAATGTCGCGTGGTTGTCGAAGTTGATCTCTTGTTCGTCCTTATAACACAAGAAACCTCTCAGGCGGATACATTGCGGAATCATGCTTCCACCTCTTTCAAGATTTCCTCGGCGCGGGCCATCACGGCCTGCTGAAACTCTTCGGGATGATTCGTCAATTCTTGCGTCAGATAATCGCGGACGGTTTGCTCGAAACTCTTGGCCGGGCCCGAAGAGCCGCCCACGAGTGTCGTCTTTTCGAGAGCGTTTCGTTCGTTGATCTCGCGGTCGTACCAGCGCGGAAAAAGATCGTTCAACTCGCGTAAAATCTCTTCGCGGTTATCCACGCCGGCGGTGTAGGTGCAGACGATGCGCACCAGGTCGTCGTTGGTTCCGGCATAGCGTTCCTTCAAGCCGGGCAGTTCGTCTTGGGGCGAGTGGATTTCGATCTCGTAAATCGGCGTGGCGTCCAACGGCAACACCGTCGGTTCGCCGCGCAATCCCTCCGGTCCCACGTCGAACAGCACGACTCCCTTTTGGTCGTCTTTCTCGCCCAGGTCCATCCTTTCGATGCTGCCGGAGTAGCGGACGTGCTTTTGTCCGCCAAGATACTGCGCGCGATGGATGTGCCCCAAGGCGATGTAGGCGAAGCCGGTCGGCAAATCGGCGTCGGAGAACACCACGTCTTCTTCCTCGCTGATGCGAAACAATGTCGGCAACTCGGCCCCGCGCACATGAACGTGCGCGGCGAGTATAGTCTGCAACGTGGGATCGAAGCGCGAACCGCTTTGCAGCGCACTCAATTGCTGAGTGAATGCGGCCATCAATCGGCGATTCTTTTCGTCGAGACTCTTATAGCGCTGCGTCTCTTCGTCCTTCAAGTAGCGCGTCGGCGTCGGATAGGGCATGAGGATAAACTGAATTGGTTTGTCGCTTTCTCGGTCTTGGAGTTGCAAGAGGGTCGGCCCGGTGGCCAAATACAACCGGCCCGCCGGAGCGACGGCCCCCGGTTTGACGCTCGGCGCAGCCAGGTTCATCGCATGGCGCAGCGTTTGGCAAAAGTTCTCCTTATCGTGATTGCCAGTCAGGGTAAGAATCGTGCCGCCGTCGCGCAGGAACGGTTGAAACGTCTCCTGCAAGTGTTTGATCGAGTCGCGCAGAGCGTCGGCCCCCGCCAATTCGCTGAACAGATCGCCGGCCACGAGCAAGACATCGACCTTCTCGGTTCGGCAATAGTCGGCCACGCGCTCGACGGCGCGGCGTAGATCGCCGGTGCGGTCGATGCGGCCGAGCCGGTCGGCCAAATGCCAGTCGGCGGTGTGCAAGATACGCATGGATTCGCCTCCCTCGTCCTCGCCTGGGGCAAACACAATCCGATGTATTTTCGCACAACTTCCTGGGCAAAGCAAAGTCGGTAGCGATTTCACGAAGCGGAAAAAATCGCATCACTGAAAGGAAGATGGCCCTGGGTCCAAAAAAACGACGGACGCAGTGCGGGGTAAAGGTACGGAACTCGGAGATAATGGCGACAATTGCGGAGACGAACAAATTGTTCCAGCAGCCGAGTTTGGTTGGAATGACGGATTCATCCCGAAGACGCCCGACAGGAAAGGTAAGCCGATGGCACTCGTACATTGCACGAAATGCAACACATCGCTCACTCCGATTTTTCGCCTCCACAGTAAGGCAGAACTAGAGGCCAATCGCGCTGAACCGATCCAACTTTTGGAGGTGAATGAAAACGCGGTGCCGTCAGGTGTGATGCCTCTTCACTTCGGAACTGCGCCGACCATAGGGATTCCGTTTCCTTCGATCATCGTCGAGGTTGCGCCGGAGGAATTTACGAAAATTCAGAAGCGAGAGTTGCATCTCCCGAAGGATTGGGAAATCGGCGAAGAATTGCCGAAGACGGCGGAACCACTTGGGAGCCTCTGATGGCAACGACCGCCGAATGGGCAACCGCATACGCTCGACAGGCCGACGCCGACCTCACGACTTTCCGCTCGACCCAAGGAGAGACAAGCAAAGCCAGTACGCGGACACCTAGCCTGTCGAAGCCGAAGTTCGGCAAGGTAGGACCATCGGGAGGAACCGTGCCGACGGCACCCCACGATCGTAGAAGCCGCCATGCTCATCGTAAAGCACGACAAAAGGCGTTGAGTGCCAGGGCCGGTCATTCCGGCGAAGGGCGTTGTAGATTTTTCCCAGGAGAACCTGCGCACGCGACGTGGGATGCGGTGGATGATCGTCCGGTTCAAGTGGTACAACATCAACGCGGCTGAGGCGTTTTCGATGGTGCGATGCGTGCTTCTCCCAAAATCAAGAGGCCGGTAGATCTTTAGAACAAAAGAAATGCGGCGTTCTTACGATGCCGAGGGCGCGATACGCCCCTCCATCGGACTCGATGCCTGCGCGTACATTTTTCGGGGAATACGACCCGCCAGGAACGCCAAACGACCGGCGGCGCAGGCGTGGCGCATGGCATGAGCCATTCGTAGTGGATCGCGGGCATGAGCGATGCCGGTATTCAGCAACACCCCGTCGCAACCCAACTCCATCGCTACGGCTACATCGCTGGCCGTCCCTACTCCCGCATCGACGATTACCGGATAATCGGGATCGCCGTCTTTCAAATACTCCAAAATGATGCGAATGTTGTTGGCGTTGAGGACGCCCTGACCGCTGCCGATGGGCGAACCGGCCGGCATGACGCTGACCGCTCCCGCCGCCTTCAAGTGACGCGCCATCATCGGATCGTCGCTGGTGTAGACGAGAACTTGAAAGCCGTCTTTCACCAGTTGTTCCGTGGCCTGGAGCGTGGCGATCGGATCGGGCAGCAGGGTTTTGACATCGCCGAGACATTCGAGTTTGACCCAATCGGCTCCCGGATTGCCGAGATTGGTCAACAGTTCGCGGGCCAGACGAGCGTGACGCACGGCGTCCTCGGCACTGAAGCAGCCGGCTGTGTTCGGGAGAATGGTGTATCGTTTCAGATCGAGATAATCGAGAATGTTGCGGCCCTGTTTATCCACGAGCCGTTCGCGGCGGACGGCCACCGTCGTCACCTCGCAACCGCTGGCGGACAGGCAATCGCGCATCGAGTCGTAGCTGGAGTACTTGCCGGTACCGGTGATGAGTCGGCTGCGAAAAGTGAACTTGCCGATGACGAGCGGTTTATCTTCCGGCTCCACATCGACTGTCCCGCCGCCGACCAAGGTGACAATCTCGACGCGATCCGCCGCCTTCAGATAACGTTCGCCGTGCCGCGCCGCGGGCACGACTTCGCCGTTGATCTCGACCGCAACGCGGCGACGATCGTAGTGGAGATGCTCTAACAATTGCGCCACCGTCAGAGGCTCCGGCAGCGAGCGCGCCTCGCCGTTGACCGTAAAAGTCAGCATGAATCGTCTCTCCTCTCCGCATTGGCCGTTCTGTCGAAATGTGCCTAAGTTATAGCTATATGAGTTACGCCGTTTTCGTTTAGCCGCGACGCGCGGCGGAGCGCGTTCGATCGGTGAGACGCCGGTCCCACCCGCGCAAATCGAAGGGTTCCCATGATCGTTATGTCTTCGCACTATGTCCCGCATACCAAGACGCCGACTCTCGTGTTTCCCACCAGCGCTCAGGCGACGCGCCACGTCGCTTTGATGATCGAGAGTCTGATTCGTCAGAACAACTCGGCGGGACGACCGACCGTACTCGGGCTGCCGACCGGCTCCACGCCCGTCGGACTGTACCGCGAGTTGATCCGCCTGCACCGCGATGCCGGACTCGACTTCTCGCGCGTCATCACCTTCAACCTCGACGAATACTATCCCATGCAGCCGGACGATCCGCAGAGCTATCGCCGCTGGATGCAGGAGACGTTTTTCAATCACGTCAACATTCCGGCGGAAAACATCAACGTGCCCGATGGGACGATCAAACCGGAGGAGGCCGAGGAATACTGTCATCGCTACGAACAGAAGATTCGCCGCGCCGGTGGCATCGATCTGATGTTGCTCGGTATCGGTCGCACCGGACATATTGGGTTCAACGAACCTGGTTCGACGCGCCATAGCCGCACCCGCATGGCCACACTCGATCCGGTGACGCGCCGCGATGCGGCCAGCAGTTTCTTCGGCGAAGACAATGTACCCCATCAGGCGCTGACGATGGGCGTCGGCACCATTCTCGATGCGCGAAAAGTCGTTCTGTTGGCGTTCGGGGAACACAAGGCCAGGATCGTGCAGCGCGCCGTCGAAGGGCCGATCACCGACTCGGTGGCCGCCAGCTTCTTGCAACAGCATCCCGACGCGACGATCTTGCTCGACCGCGCCGCCGCCGGCGAGTTGGCCTCCTTCGCGCGTCCGTGGACTCTCGGCCCCGTTAATTGGACGCCGGCCTTGATCCGCAAGGCCGTCATTTGGCTCGGCCTCAAAGTCGAGAAAGCTCTTCTGAAACTCTCCGACGACGATTTCCGCGAACACGAGCTGTACGAACTGCTCCGCGAATACGGACCCGCCAGCGTTCTCGGCCGCCGCGTCTTCGACGAATTGATGGCGACCCTCTGCACCGAGCCGGGTTGCGCAGAGACGGGTACCGCGCTGATCTTTAGCCCGCATCCCGACGACGATGTCATCAGTATGGGCGGCACGCTCATCCGTCTCGTCGAGCAACTGCATCGCGTTCACATCGCCTACATGACCAGCGGCAACATCGCCGTGTTCGACCACGATGCCTGGCGCTTCGTCGATTTCGCCGTCGAGTTCAATCGTCTGTTTCAAACGAACGAGGAACAAACGGAGAAGATTAAGCAGGGAATGCAGGCTTTTCTGCGCTCCAAGAAGCCGGGACAGCCGGATTCCGAAGATTTGCTCAAGGTCAAAGGGTTGATCCGCGAGACGGAGGCGCGGGCGGCGGCGCTGGCCTGCGGAGTTCCACCCGAACAACTCGAGTTCATGGATCTGCGCTTCTATCGCACCGGCACCATCGCCAAGGCACCGATTCATCCGCAGGACATCGCCGACATCATCGCACTTTTGGAGCGCTTGCAACCGGCGCAGATTTTCGTTGCCGGCGAGCTGTCCGACCCGCACGGCACGCATCGCGTTTGTGCCGAGGCAATCTTCGATGCCGTCCGCGCCGTGCGCCAGAAGGGGCAAAACTTCGAGGTCTGGCTCTATCGCGGTGCCTGGGAGGAGTGGGAGCCGCACGAAATCGAGCGCGTTGTCCCGCTGTCTCCCGAAGATGTGGAGCGCAAGAAGCAGGCCATCTTCCGCCATCAATCGCAGAAGGATCGCGCCATGTTCCCCGGCGGCACGGATCGCCGTGAGTTTTGGCAGCGCGCCGAAGACCGCAATCGTCACACGGCCAAAGTGTACGACAAACTCGGTCTCCCGGAGTTTTACGCCCTGGAAGGTTTTGTGCAATGGCGTGACGTCGAAGAAACGTAACGATTCCCAGTTGTGGAGAGTCAGAGATGGCGCTTCACAATGCTGGATACTGGATGACCGTGTACGATCGCGTGTGCCGAGGCGAGGGGCAGGCGAGGGAAGATCTCTGTCCCTTACTGCCCTTGTTAACGGGGTTGCTTGGCCGATAGCACCCTAAGAGGGATTTGTAGTCTCGAATGATGAGGCGCTTGAGCAAGTCGTTTCTCCCGGTGCGGTCGATTCGGATTGTATCAAGAGGAAGAAGACGCGGAACGGCGTGCGCGGGTGACTCTTCGCAACAAGAGGGAAAAGACAACCAACGATATCGTGTAGCCAACGGCCAGGAACAACAAGCGCTGTTCGTTGAAGAACAGTCGCTGTACTAACGGCCCGATCCAGAACCAGCCGAACCAGACAACGACCACCGCCGCCGTCAACCACCGAGCAAAGGTGACTTGCTGCCGGCCCTCGGCCCGTTGCCGCATTGCCGTCACCATTGCGGGGACCACGCCCAACAGCAAGGCGACGACGACCGGCTGCCAGCCGAGGAAACCGCCGGCAATCATCATCAAATGCGTCTCGCCCCAACCCAGCGCCCGCGTGCGGACGCCGACATTGAACAGCATGCGGACGAGTCCCATCGAGAGCGCTCCGGCGAGGAGGCCGGCGATGCCCGTGGCCAAGCCCAATGCGAGGCTGCCCACCGGCAGCCAACTAGGCAACGGCCCCCATACCGGCCACGGAAACAATCCTTGTCGCGGGGTTACTTCCCCCTTCCACCATGCCTCGTCCGCAGGCATCGCGCCAAGCCGCGGCCCCCAGGCGAAAGGCTTGAGCGGAGGTCCGAATCGCAGCGTCCGTCCGTCGGGAGCAACCACGGCTTGGGCGGGAGCATCGGGCCAAGGCCAGGGGAACGCCAGCGATAGCACCAAGCCCACGATCGAACCCAGAAGTGTTACCGAACTCGGAATCCGATGTTGTTCCCAAATGCACATCGTCCCAACGATGAGAAAGCAAGCCAGCAGCGCGCGGGCGGAGAAGACCAGCCAGCGCTGCGCGTCGAACATGCGCATCAGAACCGCGACGTAGTCGTCGTCGTACCAGGACCAGATCTCGAAATGGTGAATGTTCCGAACGATCTCGAAGTGGTAGATGAGAACGAAGCAAGCGCCGGTCAGCAGCTCGATCCAGAAATAGCGCATCGAGAACGGTGCGCCGCAAGCGCGACATCGGCCCCGCAACAGCCAATAGCTCAACAAGGGGACGTTGTCGCGCGAGCGGATGGGAGTATGGCATTTTCCACAGCAAGAAGCAGGGCGGATCAGACTACGACCTTGAGGGAGACGAACGATGCAGACGTTGAGAAAACTGCCGACGGCGCTGCCGAGCAGAAACAACATCAGAAGGACAAAGACAATCCAGACGACAACAAACATGCAATCACTTTAGGACGGGCTTGACGGCCTCGCAAGGGGGGCGTAATGAAGGTTTTGGCGAACCCCGAACGGTGGAATATGCCATGCGCGATCCCAAGATCATGTCTTCGTTTCTTCACGCCACGTTTGCCAGCCCGCGCACCGCGCTCCCCTTTCCAATCTGCCGTCTGGGGCTGGCCACGCGAGGCGATTCTCGGCTGACGGCGGACGACGTTGGTTTCGCCGTTGCCAAAGGGGTGAATTTTCTCAATTGGTGCGGCGCGGCCGATGGATTGAGCGCCTTCGTGGCCGAGCTGGGACGACGGCGCGA
Organism: Planctomycetota bacterium; assembly: GCA_021807595.1. Taxonomy (GTDB): domain Bacteria; phylum Planctomycetota; class Planctomycetia; order Gemmatales; family Gemmataceae; genus JAJPHU01. The sequence goes on from JAKBCS010000091.1 coordinate 19,497, forward strand.
GACCCTGGCCGTCTGCGTGCAGTTCGAGGCCCGCACCGCCTCGGAAGCAAAAGATGAGTTTGAAAACATTCTGAGACAGTTGCATACGGATTATGTCGATGCGTTGACGTTTTACTACGTCGAGGAACGCGCGGAGTGGCATCAAATCCTCGGATCGGGCGGGGCAATGGAGTATTGCCGAGCCGCCCAGCGCGATGGCCGCATCCGCGCGATTGGCGCGACCAGCCACCAACGACCGTTGGCCGCCGAGATGGCTTCCAGCGGACAGCTCGACGCGATCATGATCCGCTACAATGCGGCCCATCGCGGAGCCGAAACGGAGATTTTTCCGACGACGAGCGAACGAGGGATACCGGTCATCGTCTACACCTGTCTGCGCTGGGGAGCGCTCCTGCGCCCCACGCCGGACGATCCACCCGATTTTGCGATCCCCGTCGCTCCCGAATGGTATCGCTTCGCGTTGCAACATCCCGCCGTCACCGTCGCTCTGATGGCACCTCACAATCGAGTCGAATTGGAGGAGAATCTCCGGCCGATGAACGATCTCCATCCTTTGTCCGACGAGGAGTACGCTCGCCTCGCCGAACACGGCCAGCGCGTCCGCCACCATGCCGGACAGTTCCCCTGAGAGCGGCTTATTTCTTCGATGGAAGGGCGGCCATTTGCAAATAGGCGATGAGATCTGCCAGGTCTTGCTTGCTCAATTGTGAATCCAACCCCTCCGGCATTAGCGATTTGCCGGTGGCTTGGATTTCGTCGATCTGCTCGCGGAGGATGGTGTCTTCGGTCTTCTCTCCGCGCCGCAGCGTGATGCTCGAAGCCGTATCGGCGGCGATAAGACCGCTGTACGTCTGCCCTTTCTTGGTGACAATCTGATAATTCAGGTAGCGATTGTCCACCTCTTTGCTGGGATCGAGAATGTCGTCGAGCAGTTGTTCGCCGGACTTATTGCGCAGGGCCGACACGAGATCCGGTCCCACCTCGAACCCTTCGTTGTCCAGGCGATGGCAGACGGTACAATTCTTCGTGAAGACGGCTTTGCCGCGCAGCGCATTCGCTCTCAGATCGAGAGCGGCCCGATAGACGGCGACGATTTTTTGTCGTTCCGGCGAGGCTTGCTCGGAGAAAATGCGCAGTGCGCGGCTGCGAATGGCGGGGTTGCCATGCTTGCGCAGCTGCTCGACGCGCAGCGGTTCGAGTTGATTGCTCAAGACTTTCTTCGCTTCGAGAGCGGTCAACAGACGCGGCAAACGATCGGCGCGGGCGAAGAGCGCTTCGACGACTTCGCGCCGCACCGCGGGGCTATAGCCATTCCAAGAAGCGAGCAGCAACTCGGCGACTTCCGCTTGCGGATGCGGCGAGAGGGCACGCACCATCGCCGATTGCACTTCGGGCGGCGTGCGCGGTGTGAGAAGATCGCCCGCCGCCTGAGAAGCGAAAGCGAATGGCCCGCGACCCAACAAACGGAGAGCCGCGAGTCGTTCGGTGGTCGGTCGTTTGGCGTCGCGACAAGTATTCGCCGCTCGCTGGAACAAGGGGCGAACTCCCGCGACGGCTTCTTTCAACGGGGCGGGCGGTTTGTTCCACAGCTGAACCAGCGACCGCGAACTGTTCTGCAAGCCTTGCCCCAGGCCGTCGAGAACGGCGAACCGCCATGCGTCTGTCTCTCGCGCCGCGCTCAACAGTCGCAAAGCCCGGCCCAGATCCGCATCGCCGGCCTTGACGCCGACGAGGGCGGCCAGTCGTTCGAGCATGCGCAGATGCGCCGCAGTCGGCTCGTGGACGAAGTCTTTTTCCGCCAACAGCGTTTCGAGGAGATCGATCCCCGAACCGTGGATCGAACTGAGCAGCGCGGTCTGCGTCCAGCGATCGGAAGCGCCTCGTCGAGCAATGTTTGCCAATGCCTTGACGCATTCGGAACTGTCGCTCGCACCGAGCGTGAAAGCCAACTGAAAACGAACGCGCGGCGAAGGATCGTCTGTCAACGCAATCACCGCCGCGCGCAGTTTCTCCGACTTGGGGAGCGTCTCTTCCGCCAGGCGCAGTGCTTGTTCGCGCACGCCGGCCTCTGGATCGTACAGGGCGCGCTCGATGTCTTCTTCGAGGAGCGCTTTCATCCCTTGGAGCGTCCACAGTGCATGAGCGCGTCCGGCTGCCGACTTTGCGCGCGAAGCCAAGTGGCGAAGCAACTTCACCGCGGCGCGATCCTGTCGCTCCACGAGTAGCCTCTGTGCCGTCAATCGCTGCCAGGCGTTGGCATCGTCCAACCGTTCGACGAGTTCTTTCGTCGAGGCTTTGCCCAAGGAAGGCTTCCGGCGGGGCTGACCGGGCACACTGATGCGCCAGATCCGGCCGCGTCCGCGACTCTCTAAATGGAGCTTCTTCTTCATGTCTTCCGGCAACGATAAGGGCGTTTCGATGACTTCGCGATAGAAATCGAGGACGTAGAGCGCGCCGTCGGGACCGAGCGTCAAATGGACCGGTCGAAACCAGTTGTCGGTCGAGGCGAGAAATTCGCACTTTTCCTCTCCGTTGGCTCGCTTGGCAATGAATGTCGCTCCGTCGTCCACCAAAACATCGCGGTGAATGAGATTGTTCGCGGGATCGCAAACGAAGATGTTGCCGCGATAGGCTTGGGGAAAGGCGTCGGCGGAGTAGACGACGGGGCTGCACGCCGAGGTGATGTAGCCGCCGGGTACCAACTCGGTCCCCGGCAAACGCTTGGCCTCAGGCCCTCCCTTGCGCCGCGCGGTGCGTTCGACGCGCCATCCCTCGAAAGGACTCAGGCGATACACCTTGCACGCCGCGTCGTGATCGGGGATGTCCAGCGTTACCGCTCCGACCGCCAAGGCTGGATTGCGGCGCAGATACGAATCGGGCAGAACGATGTGGCGGAGATGTTGACTGTTCGTTGCCGTGAACCAGTGCTGCCAATCGTCGGAAGCAAGTCCATATTGGCCTCCGCCGGAAGTCGCCTCCAGACTGCCCGGTATCTCCGGATGAAAGCGAATGCCGCGATTGCGCAGCGTCAACGGAGGCGCGTCCGGTTTCTCGACCGAACGAATGGTTCCGCCGTCGCTCCCGGCCACGCCATAAACCCAGTTATCCAATCCCCATTGGAGACTATTCACGATCTGCTGAATGTTGGCGAGATGGAAGCCGGTATACAGGACGCGCTGCCGATTTGCTTTGCCTGTGCCTTTGGCATCCTCTAAATACAAGAGGTCGGGAGCGTTCGCCACCAACAGTCCGCCGCGCCACGGTTGCACGCCGGTAGGAAAGCGCAATCCCTCGGCATACGGACGACTCGTTTCATATACACCGTCGCCGTCGCGGTCTTCCAACACTTTGATGCGTCCGGAAGTAATCTCACCGGTCGCCCGCCCACCGTTGGGGTAGCCGCGCATCTCGGCGACGAAAAGACGCCCCTCTTCGTCGAAGGCCATCGCCACCGGATCGACTACCTCCGGTTCGGCGGCCACGAGGTCGATTTGGAACCCTTTCGGGAGACGAAAAGCCGCTTGTTCCTCGCGCGGCGAGAGCGGTCCCGCGGCTTTCGGCTCGTCTGCGCGGTTGACGGCACAGAATACCACGAGGAGGCATGTGGTCAGAAGTCGGCGTAGAGTTTGGGAGCGGTACATGGGAGTGTCTTCATTCGTTGGTGTTCCCCGCCGATGGTATCGGACGAGGTACTCCTCGTCGAGAACGCATGGCGTAACGTCTCAGGTTCGGAGAAGGCTGTCAAGACGCGCTCTCCTAATTCCGAGCGAGGCAATTGACGGCGGGGACGGGGCATGATTGAATGGGAGCCAAGCGGTATTCGATGCGTTCAACCCGATGAAGCCATGAATGATATTAATCGCGAGCATTTACACGCTTATCTCGACGACGCATTGAGCGACGCCGAGACGGCCAAAGTCGAACAAGCCCTTCGTGCTTCGGAGGCGCTGAGACGTTCGCTGCGTCAGGCGATGCAGGAACGCGATCGCGGCGAGCATTCTCTCGGCGCGGTGTGGCGGCGCGAACGGCTCACCTGTCCAAGCCGCGAGCAACTCGGCAGTTTTCTGTTGCAAGTTCTCGACGAGGGGGAGCAGGAGTATTTCGATTTTCACTTAAACGTGATCGGTTGCCCCTTTTGTACGGCCAATCTCGCCGATTTGCGGGCACGGCAACAAGAGTCCGCGCCGCACGCTCAAGAACGGCGACGCCGCTTCTTCCAATCCAGCGCCGGCTATCTCCAAGTGGGGCGGGACACCAAAAAGGATGCGGCGAGATGAGGCGAACCGGCTGCGTAAGCTGCCGGGTTATAGCTCACGCACCCGGCACCTGCACCGCAGTCGGCTGCTTATGCAGCAGGGTATTGCTCACGCACCCGGCACCTGCACCGCAGTCGGCCGCTTACGCAGCAGGGTATTGCTCACGCACCCGGCACCTTCGCCGCAGTCGGCCGCTTATGCAGCAGGGTATTG
>JAKBCS010000092.1:0-17233 GCA_021807595.1 Planctomycetota bacterium
TTTCCAGACGCGGCAAATCGGTGCGCTTCCACACCAGTTTGCCGGCGAAATCGTAACAATACAGCCCGAACGATCCGAACGAGACATAGAGATATTTGCCATCGGTAGTAGGCGAATAGGCGGCGTAAGTGTGCGTCGGATGGTGTCCTTCGTGGGGCACGCACTCGGCGGCCACGCGCTTCCAGCGAATCTCGCCGGTGTTGCGATCGACGGCGAGGACGATGAATTGATGGTACGTCGTCGGCGAGGTGGTCTTCTTCTCGAAGCGCGGATTGGGTTTGGGAATGTCGGCGGGATCGGCTTGACGGCCGGTGTCCACGGCGGTCAACACGAAGACGAGATCGCCCCATACGATGGGCGTCGAGCTGCCCAGGCCGGGCAGCGGCGTCTTCCATTTGATATTGGTTTTCGCGTCCCATTTGAGAGGAGGTTTGCCGCGCGTCGACGTACCGTCCGCCGAGGGGCCGCGCCAGTGGTGCCAATTGTCGAGGCGCTGTTGCGCGAAGTCGTCCGCTCGCGCCGAGACGGAACCGAATACAAAACAGAGCGCAAAATAGACAAATCGCTTCATGGTGAAAAGCCATCCTTTCGCAGTTGCACGTTTGCCGAAGACGAGCGCGATTGCATGCCGTCTATTACATATTTCTGCTCGACGATCGGCACCCCCCATCGTTCGCCGGTCGTCTCCTCGACTTTGTGAAATCCCGCCGCCAGATAGAGGCGTGCCGCCGCGGTCAGCGCACTAACGGTCCACAGATGGACAGAGTCATAACCGCAACCTCGGCAAAAGTCGAGCGCCTCGTGCAGCAGCCGTTGGCCCAAGCCGAGACCGCGCGCGGAGGGATCGACGAGATACCAGCGTAATTGTGCTTCCGCATCCGTCGCGGCAACGATGGCGATGGAGCCGACGATGCGTTCGTCGCGCTCGGCGATCCACAACCGTTCGCGCTCCGTGCGCGTCGAGACAAACCGCGCCAACGGCTCGGCGACATAGGCTTCAAAGCGGGGATCGAACCCATACTCGCGGGCATAGAGAACGCCGTGCAGATGCACGAGCCAACCGAGATCGCCAGGCCGAATATCGTGGCGCACTTGAAAAGACCGACTTTCGGAACGCGGATCAACGATCGGATTCATGATGGTTGACCGATAAGGCGATTGAATGCAAAATCCCTCATCGCCCATCCGACGACATTGGATGAACGATGAGGGAAACGTCTCGTTTTGCGTTCGTCGACATCGTTACGGCAGCGGTACGTCCTTGAGTGAGAACGGGATTTCGACGGTGGCATGTTTCCGTCCGAGGAAGACGACCTTGGCCGGCTTGTCCTTACCGTGCCGGCTCACGAGGGTGTAGAGCATGGTCTGCACGAATGCGCCGCCGCCCTGCTGCTCGAACCGGGTTTGCACTTGGGTAATCTGCATCGGCAGCGCGTTGCCTTTGTCGTCCTGCACGGTCAGCCCATTGCCTCCGAAACCGATGGGGCCGCCGATAACGACGTTGCCCCCGCCGCGAATGACCACTTGCATGGCCGGAGCGACTTGCACGGGCGGAAGCGGAGGCGGAGCCACGGCTGGGGGCTGTGCGGCAAGCCCCGCCGGAGGAGGAGGAACGGCAGGCGCGGGGGCGATGGGCGCGGGTCGAATGGGCACTCCTCGCCTCGGCAAACGGATGGGCACGGGTGCTGGTGCCACCCCGCCCATGCCGCCGATGCCGCCCTGGACTTGCCCGACGTTCGGCTGGGCCGGCGCGACTTTATCCAACGGCGGTTGCTGATACTCCACACGGATCGTCGTTTGTTCGTCCTCGCTTTTCACTTCCACAATCTTGATGTAGCCGCCTTCTTTCCCCTTCGCCATCTCGCCAGCCTTCAGCTTGTCGGCGACGATGACGGGTTGAACCTCGGTGAGCAGGTCTGCCGTAATGACACCTTTCAACTCTTTGATTGTCGTGGCATCCTTGGAGCCTTTCTTCAGTTGCACGGGCACTTGCGCGCCAAGCTGACCACCGAACATACCCGGCATGGCGAAGTTGGGGGCGATGGCGATTTGAGGAGCAAACCCCGGCGCGCCCACGGCGATGCCTCCGCCGATCGCGCCTGGGGCCTCAACTTGCGGTATCACCTGCGCCAATTTCTGATCTTGGTCGTCTGTCGCCGATTCGATCCGCACGGATTGCAAACCTTGCCACAGTACTTTAGGCTCGAGCGACACTTCGAGAGGCAGAATCACTTCGCCCTTGCCAGGGGTTCCCAATGACTCGGACTTGTCGCGGGCGCGGACACGAACGGAGCTGGCATCATCGGTAGGCAGCTTTTTCGAGACGCCGTCCTTCAGAATGATCTGTTCCGACGAGAAGTTGGCAGGCAGCATCGGTCTGCCGATGGGTCGACGCAGAATGGCTGGCTTGGCAACGGCCCCCGCACGCGGCGGTGCGGCGGGCGCGGGTTGGGCTTGTCCCTTCCTCACCGGAGGAAGGGGGGGGAGTTGCTTCGGCAGCGGTACCGGCGCTCCTCCCGGAAGATTGATGGGGGGTTGCGGCAGCTGGATCAGATCTTGCATCGTCCCTTCGGTCAGTTCCGCTTTGTCGCACAACATCCCCAGAGCGTGCCAGAACGTGGTTTCGCCGGTGTCGAGTGTTACCCTGCGCTCCTTCAGTTTGCCCTCGGGATCGTGCAGATGGATGACGTAGCCACTCTTTTTCTGGAAATCAGCCACGGCCTCGGTAAGCGGAGTATCTTTGTAGGCCAGACGAACGCGCTTTGGCGCGAGGATACGGATGGCCTGGGCTTGCCGTTCGATTTTCGGCAGGATGTCTTCGGCGCGTTTGCGAATCTCCGCGTCCTCGCTCTTGGCCGCTTTACGCAGCGCGTCGAGAGCAGGCAGGCCGAGGGTCGTTAACTCTTTGGTCGCTTTCTCGCGCTCGGTGAACTTACCGCTGCCTAGTTGCTCGATGAGCTTGTCGATTTTCTCCTGTTGGCTCGTCTCCTCGGCTGGGCTAGGGAGCGATAGCACGAGCGCCAACCCCGCACCGAACACAGTGGTCAACAAACAACGACTTCGCATCGGAGGGTTCTCCTTCTAATGGATTCCGGGAGCCAGTGATTCCTCATCTCCGCACCGGGTCGCCGCCGAAGAGTGCATCGTAACACCACGACACCGCGCCGACCACCCAAATCCGAGAGTGCGAGCGGGAGAACACCGCGCAACGTCTCCTTACGATACCAGACGAGTATACCGACCGGACGGATTGCATTTTCTTCGGTTCGTGGGATTATCAAGACAAACGTTCGCGCCTCTTCTCAACGGTCGCCGCAGCGATGCGAAGCGTCGGTTATCTCGTTTTTAGCCTGCCGCCGATGGGTCTAGTCCGATCGTTTGCAGTGCTTGGCGCTTGAAATCCTCGGCGATGGTGAGCATGAAGGCGTCGGCCTCATCGCATTCGCTTTGCCACTCCGCATCGGACATGCCGGACGGGCGAGGCGGGGTACAGACCTCCAAATACATTTTCGCTTTCGGTTCGGTACCGCTTGGACGCAGAACCACGCGCGCTCGTTCGCCGCAGCGGAAGACCAGCACGTTGCGCGAGGCGGCATCGGTAGCTCCCTTGAGAGGTCCAAATCGTCCGTTTTCTTCGCGCAGATCCTCGAACTCGGTCACCTCGAGTCCGGCGAGGCATCGCGGCGGCGTTCGCCGCAGTCCTTCCAGCATCCGTGCCATCTGTTGTTTGCCCTCCAAGCCGCGCATGAAAACCGACGCGCCCTCGTTGCGAAAGTAGCCGAATTCACGATGCAAGCGGTCCAGATAATCCACAACTGTTCGTTGGCGTCGCTTCTGGTCGAGCGCCAACTCTGCCATCATTAGAGCCGCTCCTGCCGCATCCTTATCGCGGATGTCCGGAGTCGTCAGCACGCCGTGACTCTCTTCCACGGCCAAGACGAAATCGGCCGGCGTTCCGCGTATGTCGCCGTAGGTTCCCCCTTGTTCCAGCTGCCAAAGAACATCCGCGATGTATTTGAATCCAACCAGCAAATCGTCCACGATCTGCGCTTTGAAGCGGCGGGCGATCCGCGTCACCAGGCTCGTCGTCACCTCGGTGCGGACGACGACGGGCGAGGGGGGCAAGCGCCCCTGCTGCGTGAGTTTGCTTAGCTTGAAGTGCGTCAACAGCGCCGCCATCTGGTTGCCGCTGACGACTCGCCACGTTCCGTCTTTGTCGGGAACCATCGCGCCGAGTCGATCGGCGTCCGGATCGGTAGCCAGAACTAGATCGGCGTTTCGTTGCCGCGCCAAGTCGGCGGCTCGATCCATGGACTCGTGGACCTCCGGATTCGGCGACTTGGTGACATTGGGAAACCTTCCGTCTGGCGTCATTTGTTCCGCGACGGGGATAACTTGGAATCCCTGTTCGACCAGCGTTTTCATGGCCGTCAACGCTCCGACGCCGTGCAAAGGCGTGAAGACGACTCGGAAGTCGTCGAGGTTCGGCGGCGGCACCAAACTGGTCTTGCGGCACAGATCGATGTAGGCGCGATGCGGCGCGTCATCGAGCCAATGCAGCCTGCCAGAGCGCTGCGTCTCCGCCCACGACAGGGCCTTGATGGTCGTCACCCGATCGACGAGATCGGCCACGATTTGATCTTCGGGGGGCACCGGCTGTGCGCCGCGCTCATCGTAGAATTTGCCGCCATTGTCGTCCGACGGATTGTGCGAGGCGGACACGTTCAGCCCCCCGTGCGCACCGAGGTGCCGGATCGTGTACGACAACTCCGGCGTGGCCAAGAAATGAGTGCTGTCGCCGGGCAAAATGTGGGCGTGAAGTCCGTTGGCGACGTAGACGCTCGCGGCGTGCTGGGCAAGATCGCGCGAGGACAGATGCAAAACGGGATTCGGCAGATTGGGATTGTACTGACGGCGTTGATCCTCGAAGCGGCGCACGTCGTAGGCGAGAACGACGCACAGCGGATCGACGCTGGGGAATTTCTGCTTGAGATATTCGCAATGTCCTTGAACTGAGGCGCGCAGCGTCCATCCGTTCATCCGGTTGGGTCCGATGCCGACCGCGCCGCGCCGCCCCCCAGTGCCAAAGGGGAGGATCTGATAGAAGCGATCGAGCAAACCCGGCCACTGTTTCGACTCGATCAGCCAATGAACTTGCGGTCGATACGCCGCGAACTCCTCCTCGGTCAGCCATTGCCGCAAGAACTTCAGGGCCTGTTCTTTCAAGCCTCCGTCCGCCTCAACGCCGCGAAATCCCTCGGCAGCCAATGCCATCCAATCCATAACGCAACCTCAACCCCAGAATAAGCGGCCGTCGAAACCGCGAGAATGATACTAGAAACCGAGGGCAAGTGGGAAGACAGAGTAGCGCCGGAGCGATCATCGCCGGCCGTGCAGGTATAAATCGCCGTCTACGTCTCGATGGGTCCATTCGGTCCATCGTGGAGCGTTCGCGATTCGGTCGATCCCCTCGCCGCCGATCGCGCTCGTTGCCGTCGCGCCGCCGATCAGAAGCGGAGCGACGAAAAGGTGCAATTCGTCGAGAGCCGAGGCATCGAGCAACGCGCCGAAAATGCCGCTGCCCCCTTCGACGAGGACGTTCGTGAAACGCCGTCGGCCAAGCTCCGCCAAAAGGCTCTCGACGCCGACACGGCCCCGATACTCCGGCTGAATAAGGACTTCGCAGCCGCAAGCGCGTAAGATTTCTCGCTTCGTTTCCGGCGCACGCTCCGTAGTGGCGAGAATTGTGGGAACGGCGCGGGCCGTTCGCACCAGGTTGGAATCCTCCGGAATGCGACCCAGACTGTCGAGAACGATGCGGGCGGGAGTGCGCGGGCCGGGAGGACGCGCTATCAATTGCGGATCGTCCGCGAGGACCGTACCGATGCCCACGAGAACGGCATCCATACGGCCGCGCAACTCGTGGACGAGGCGACGCGAGGACTCATTGCTGATCCAACGCGAATCGCCGCTCCTTGTGGCGATTTTGCCGTCGAGTGTCATGGCCCATTTGGCATGGACCCACGGACGGCCTGTCGCCAGCAGTTTGAGATACGGCGCGTTGATTCGGCGTGCCTCAGACTCACCCGCACCAAACTCGACGAGGACACCCGCTTGGAGCAACAACTCGCCACCTCGACCGGCGACGGCCGGAAACGGATCGGACATGGCGGCGACAACTCGACGAATCCCGGAACGGAGAACGGCCTCGGTACAGGGAGGCGTCTTGCCCCGATGACAACACGGCTCCAGAGTGACGTATAAAGTCGCGCCGCGCGCCGCTTCTCCGGCGGCGGTGAGAGCGTGAACCTCGGCATGGGCTTCGCCGTAGCGCTGGTGCCATCCTTCGCCGACCAGTTGCCCCTCGCGCACTACCACCGCGCCGACGAGCGGATTCGGCTCGACCCATCCTCGGCCTCGCTCGGCCAATTCCAACGCACGACCCATCCAGACTTTGTCCGCTTCCATCATCTCCGCGCTCCGTCGATCGTGAAACCGTCTTTTCAGATCCCACTCCCCTGGATTCAGGAGAGTGGGGGGGACGGACTCTTACTGCGAACGTAGTTCGAGTTGGGCGGCGGTGCGGATGCTGCCTTCTCCGGACAGAAGCCAGGCTTCCTGTTTGATGGCATCGCTCCGGAGGGTACGCAGGCGTTCGATAAGACGGGGCGGCGCGTGGGCAATCAGGCGATGGTCGAGCCGTTCGAGCCGGCTCGCCTCAATGTCTTCCACATTCAGTCCGCGCGGTTGGCACCAATCGCGCCAGACTTGCCGCCACTGCTGAGGCGACGGCTCGTCGAAAAGTTCGGGTAAGTCGTCGCGCCAGGCGTTCGACAACGTCACGAGCGGCTTGGTATCCAGCGTCCAGTCTTCCGAGCGCGCGGGAAAACCCATGACATAAGCCTCCTCATCGACCGGGGCGAGGTCGAGGAAGGCGAACCATTGCGTCGTCACGGCATCGAGAACCACGCGCCGCCAACTCGATTCCGCGTCGATTCCGTCGGGGAGCAACAACGCCTCCACATCGCTGGGAAAGCGACGGAGCGATTTCCACTCCGGCGATTGGCCAACGCACGTCTCGAGCCGGGCAATCTCGAATCGAGGCGCGGTCGTATCGAGCGTGGGAACATCCAAATCGGAGGGCCACGGTCGATCGAGCGGAAGAAAGGAGGGGGGAAGGTTCGCCGTCGCCTTATCCAGGAAGGCGAACGTGCGGCGTTGGTCGTGAAACTCGTCGAGGGTGCCGGTCTCCAGGCTGTTCCGTCCCGCAGGAGTCAACTGCCACAGCCCCGCTCCGTTGCGATGGAGCAATCCAAGCTCCGTCAGTTCGCGGAGGAGTTGGCCTAGAATCTGCGCGTCTAATTGGAGGTCTTTTAAGGCGCTTAAGAATTGTCCACTCAGGGGGAGGCGCGTGTGGGCGAGCTGGAGGAGCGCTCGCTGCCAACGATCGAGGGGGTGGGCGCGACGAACGCGGACGAGCGCCTCAACCCGATGGGTTAGGAACCGGCCGACGCGCATTTGTCTTGGCTTTCGCTGGGACAACTCGCGCCACCATGCCAACAGAACGCGACTTCCGGGCCAAGCCGGGGCGAGCGCAGCGCTCATACGCCGCTGCCTTCCTGAACGAGAAACGCCGAGGGATGATTTCCTCGGCCTTGAAGGTATTGCACCAGTCGCGTGGCGATGCGCCCTTCGCTCCTGGCAGAGTCGTCGTCGAGGTGATCCAGCGGGCCGCGCCATTGGCTGCGCCGCGCCAGTGTGCCGGGATCGCCAAAGAGAATCAGTCCGGAAGCGGCGCGCGTCAGGGCTTGAGTCAACGCCTGGGGATTTTCGCCGTAGGGAACGGCGCGATGGGTGTGGCTGCGCGTTAAGCTCACCAGGGCCAGGAGACATTCGCGTTGCGCGAATGCCGACGGCAATCCGATGTCGATGGAAACCACTGGATGAGCGAGTAACGAAGTCTTGCGCAACATCTGCCGCAGCAGCTCGACTTGGGCGGTATACAGCGCCACGATCGCTACGGCGGAACCGTTGCGCCCAGACGAACTGGAAGCCCCACGGCGTTGAGGCCAGCCCGCGCAAGCCGTGAGGAAGTTGTCGTCGCGCATCAAGACATCGAGATACTGAACCAGCGCGCGGGCTTCGAGATAGTTTACCAATCCTTGAGGGGGCAGATGGGCGCGGAGGTCGGCGGGAAGTTGGTCCAACGGGCGGCGGTCGGATAGTTCGATCTCCAGTCCCGCGCCCCCCTTGAGGGTACGCAATCGCGGCGCGCGCACCGAGACGCCTACGGCGGAAGATGCCTCGGCCTCGCCGCGCCCGCGCGCTTCGGCGTGCGTTGAATGCCGATTGTCTCCGAGAGCCAGAGGTGGAACGGCGATGAACTCGACGGCGCGAAGCGGCCAGGAAACGACGGTTTCCGTCTTGGCCGGCGGGCAGCTGCCGTCGAAAAGTAAATCCGAGAGAAAGTGTGCGAGCGGTGGATCGAGTCGGTGCTGCGCCGTGAGGCGGATCGTTCGTCCCAACGCCCGCATTCCAAGCCTTTCGCCGATCCAATCTTCGGCCCGTTGCCGCGTCCATCCCTCGGCCACGGCAAACGCCAACGACCGAGTATGCCAATCGAATCCGCCCTCCGGACCCCGACGAGTCCGCGTCCTCGCTAGGCATTCGCTCACGCCTTGAGCGAGGTCAATCGTCGTGATTTCGAAGGCGTCGCCGTCGTCCAATCCCAGGACGATCTCCGTCGGCGATTCCGACCAGCGAAGCGCTTGCCCGCGCGTCTGCACGGCCAATTCTTCCATTTCGTTGAAGAGGAATTGCTTCGCCTCGGCGACATTCATATCCATCGGAAAATGGATGTCGACGAGCCGAGGCGTTTGCCGGGGCAGCGTGAGAATGCGCAGGGCAATGTCCGGCCGATCGACGACTGTCTCCGTCTCGATCCACTTCTCGTCGTCGGCGGAGCAATCGCGCAGGCGACAATGCAACCGTCCGTCGTGGCGCGTCCACGCGAACGGGAGGCGACGAGGATCGGCATGGAGATGCTGCCAGAGCCGCTCGAAGAAGCTCGGTCGCGGCACGCTTGAGCGAGCCTCTTTGCGGACGGGAATTCGGCGTTCGGCGTCGAGTCTCGATTCGCCGATCAGCACCCAGCGGCGCGCACGCCGCGCGGCGGCGGCGAACTCGGCTTCGGTAATCTGATGCGCCTCTTCCAAAATCAGCAGATCGAACAACGGGGACGGAACGCCGTTGCGATCGCCGAATTGGGGATCGGCGGTTAGACCGGCGGTGGTGGCGGCGACGAGGTTGGCGCAGTCGGCCAATTTGCGCGGCAAGGTTCGTTCGCCTTCTTCGACCGTTCGCAGCCACAGTTCGGCGGCATCCGCTTGGCCCTTTTGTTCGTCGTGCAACCGCTGCCAGACTTGATGCGCCGACCGCACGGCGTCGCGCGACATCTTGGCGGGAACGGCTGCTTGCGGCAGCGTCCGACTCAGCGCTTGACCGCGCTCGACCGCGACGGTGAGTTGTTGTGACGCGGCGGCAATCTCGCCGTCCAATAAAGAACGACGGCGGCATCGCTCTTCGTCGCACAACGATTGAAGCTCGACGGAGTAACGGGTTTCGATTTCGACGCGTTCAAGTCGTTGCGCGGCGATGTCTCGCTCCAAGCGCTGCTTGGCCGCTTGCATGTCGGCACGGCGCGTTTCCAGATCGCGCATCCGTTCGTGGAGTCCGCCCTGCATCACCGAACGCCACCACGACACCGTCCAGATTCGCCGTCCCTGCCGCGATTCGATCAAGGGGCGCAGTGCCGCGCATTCCTTCTCCAGCTGCGCCTGTTTTCGTTCCGTGGTTTCCAATTCGGCGAGCGCTCCCGCCAGCCGATTGTCGAGTCGTTCCAACGCCTCGCTTAGTCCGCGTTGGCATTGCTGATGGCGGGATCGGAGCGGAGCGTCGGCCCGATCCCACTCAAGCTCATCGCTCTCAAGGCTCACGCGAGCTTGTTGCAACGATCGCAGGTGTTCGTCCATCTGCTCGCACTGCCCCGCCGACTCTTCCAGTTGAGGCCACAGCCCTTGTTCGCCGGCGCGCGCTTCCAGGTTCTTCCGTGCGGCTTCTCGTGCGGCGCGCGCCGCGGGCAGAGTCTTTTCGCGGTAGTCGCGCAGCCGTTCCGGCAATGTCAGCCGCGCGACGGCGGGAGAGAGTTCAGCCGGTCTCTCGTCCGCCGCCAGACAGCGGACGGGACAAACGCTCGCATGTTCGCCCACGCGCTCCAGCACGCTATCGACGGCCGCGGGGTTGGCAGCGAGAAAGACGATGCGCTCGCCGCGTTCGGCGGCCTGCAAGACAATCTCGGCGATCAGCCGCGACTTGCCGGTTCCGGGAAACCCTTGAATCAGGAAGACATCCGGCGTGGCGACGGCGCGCGCGGCGGCCTCGCGCTGATTCTCATCCAGCTCGGGGTCGTGCAACTCCAGGGCGAGAGGCTGAAACGGCAGCAACGCATGGGCTTGTCCGTTGAGCAAAGTGGATAATAGCGATCGGTTAGGAACGGCGCTCTGAGCTGGGACGGCCAACTCATGGGCGAACACGACGCCCTGCCGAGCGGCTCTCGCCAACGCTTCTTGTCGTTGGGCGGGCGAGGCGCGCGGATACCATTCGTCCCACAGGGAGCCATTGCTCGGCGGAGCGTGTGTCAAGGCGAGCCCCGCTCGGTCGGCGAGCGGTACCGCTTCATCGGAGGTGTGCCGTTCCCGGTGGCTCATTCAGTTCCTCGTCGGCTGTCGCCTCTCCGCGAAACGATAAATCGGAAGACGGAGAGCCGTCCGTAGTATAGACGGAATCCGCTTGCCAAGCTATCGAAACGCCGTCGATTTAATCCAAATCTCTCGCGGTGATCTACCCTGCGAACGCCGTGCCGATGCTCGTTTCATTTAGCGAACGCCGTGCCAATCCGCTTTCAGGCACGTCGTTTTACCAAGGTTATCTCATTGCCGCGCTCATTGCGTTCCACGCGATCCATAAAAGTTTGAATCAACAACAGACCGCGACCGCTCACCCGCCCGAGATTGGCCGGATCGGTCGGATCGGGCAGCTGTTCGGGATCGTAACCGTCCCCCTCGTCGCGGATGACGAAGACGGCTTCGCGCGGCGTCATGGCGGCGCGCACCGAGACTCGCCGATCGCACCAAGGCGTTTGCGTGCGTCGCTCGGCGATGAGGCGATAGTATTGTCCGTCGTCCGTCTCGCGCAACTCCGAACTGATCCCCAGATTGCCATGCAGAATGGCGTTGGTTAAGGCTTCATGCAAGGCCACGCCCACCAGAACCAAGCCGCTCGGTTCGCAAAGATGCAGGCGTTCCATTTGGTGTTCGAGATGGCCGACCAGCGGGCCGACCAAGGCGACATCGTTCTCCAGCCGATAGAGCGTCTCCTGTTGAATGAGACAATCGAGAGCGAGTTGTTCGCGGCGATTGCTCTGGCTGGCAGCCAAAACGCCGTCGAGGGTGTCTTCCAGATCGCGCGCCAGGCTTTTCTTGGGAACGTAGCTTGCCGCACCGTTGCGCAGTGCTTGAATGGAAAGTTCCTCGCTGCCGTGAGCGGTCATCAAGATGACCGGCACCAGCGGATGCTTTACGCGGATGGCACGGACCAACTCCAGACCATCCATTTCCGGCATCAGCATATCGGTAAGAACCACGTCGGCAACTTTATGCTGCAAGACTTCCAGTGCGTCCTTGCCATCGTCGGCGAACAGCGTTTGCCAGCCGGCGATTTTTTGCACGATGGCTCCGGCCAAACGACGATCCATAGCCGAGTCATCCACGATCAGGACTGTGTGGGCCGCAGCGACGGCCTCGGACTCCGGCACGGTCGCCGGCACTTCCGCGGAGAGGTTGGCTGTACTCATGACGACGCCTCCAGATCGTTTTGGGCATTATCCCTATCTTTCGAGAGTATCCATCGGCGCGGAGTCTCGCAAGCAGAATTCGGCTTTCCCGGCCAAGTCTTCACCCAAACTCGACCGGAACCCCAGCACGAGCGTCTCTCCCTCGGTAGCCGGCGAACGAGAACGGCAACGGATCGATCGTCCTAAGAGCGGCCCGAAGAACGACTCTTCGGGTAGCAGAAAGACGGAGCGTCTCGCCTGGGGGGTTGCGAATCGGTAGAATGGCTTTTTAGTTTCGACGAGATGCGGCGCAGAGCCACGGTGAATCCCCATGACTGACGAACGGGCCATCTCGGAAGCAATCCGCGACCTCCACCGACCGATCCATCTCCTCGAAAAAGACGGATCCATCGTCCTCGTTCCCTCTGAATCGCGCTCGGCATCCACCGACATAGAATCCGCGCGAACCGCCTATATTCCTGCCTGTCGCCTCGAAGATCTGGGCGATTCCACTTTTTGCCGCGACCATCGCTTAGGCTATCCGTATGTCGCCGGAGCGATGGCCAACGGTATCGGCTCGGCGGACATTGTGGAGGCGATGGGGGGCGCGGGAATGCTCGGCTTCTTCGGCGCGGCGGGGCTGCCGATCTCGACCGTCGAAGCCGCCATCGACCGCATTCAGAACAAACTCGGCCACTCGCGTTCCCAAGCTCCGCGCGGGAACGCGAGTGAAGAAATCCCCTACGGCTTCAACCTCATTCATAGCCCCGGCGAGCCGAATCTGGAACGCGCCGTCGTCGATCTGTATCTGCGGCGCGGCGTGCGGCTCGTCGAGGCGTCGGCGTTTCTCGATTTGACGCTGCCGGTCGTGCGCTATCGAGTCCACGGCATCCACCGCGATGCGTCGGGGCGGATCGTGACGCCGAACCGCGTTATCGTCAAGGTCTCGCGCGTCGAAGTCGCGTCAAAGTTTATGGCTCCGCCGCCGGAACGAATGCTGCAAGAGTTGATTCGTCAGGGCGAGATTACGGCAGAGCAAGCCGCGCTGGCCGCTCGCATCCCGGTGGCTCAGGACGTGACCGCCGAGGCCGACTCCGGCGGACACACCGACAATCGCCCCGCCATCACACTCCTTCCGACGATGCTGGCCTTGCGGGATCGGATGCAGGCTCAATACGGCTACGACGAACCGCTGCGCATCGGGGCGGCGGGAGGCATCGCCACGCCCGCGTCCGCCGCCGCCGCTTTTGCGATGGGTGCGGCCTATGTGCTGACCGGCTCCGTCAATCAAGCCTGCGTCGAGTCCGGCAGTTCCGACGCCGTGCGCGAGATGCTCGCTCAAGCCGAGCAAGCCGACACCATCATGGCTCCCGCCGCCGATATGTTCGAGATGGGCATCAAGGTTCAAGTCCTCAAGCGCGGAACCATGTTCGCCATGCGTGCCACCAAGCTGTACGAACTCTACCGCGCCTATCCCAGCATGGAAGCGCTGCCGGCCGCCGAACGCGCCAATCTCGAAAAGAATCTGTTTCGCGCGCCTTTAACGGAAATATGGGATAAAACGCGCGCTTTTTTCCTCCAGCGCGATCCCGCGCAAATCGCGCGTGCCGACGGCGATGCGAAACATAAAATGGCTCTCGTATTCCGCTGGTATCTCGGCTTGTCGTCTCGCTGGGCCAACGCCGGCGAGCCGACGCGGCGCATGGATTATCAGGTGTGGTGCGGCCCGGCGATGGGCGCGTTCAACGAATGGACCAAAGGCTCGTTCTTGGAAGAACCGCGCAATCGTCGCGTCGTTACCGTCGCCTTCAATATCCTATACGGAGCGGCGGTTCTACTGCGTCTTCAGACGCTACGCAGTCAGGGCTTCCGCTTGCTGCGCGATTGGACTCGGATGTCGCCTTTGGAACTCGCGGAAATAGAACGATTCATTTGACCTCGGTTAGTCGCGACCCGAAGGGAAACGCGGCGGTCCACCGCTTTCCTTCGGGTCGCGGCTAACCGGGATTTGATATTTGGGGATGGCGGCTTGAGTACGACTGAGACGGCGACTCCCTTGGCGATTATCGGCATCGGTTGTCTCTTCCCCGGTGCCGACAATCTGAGTGCGTATTGGGCGCGGATACGCAACGGCGATGACGCCATCACCGATGTGCCGTCAACCCACTGGCGCGCCGAAGATTACTACCATCCCGATCCCAAAGCGCCCGACCGCATCTATACGGCGCGGGGCGGCTTCTTGGATGCCACCCCCTTCAATCCCGCCGCGTTCGGCATCGCTCCCAATAGCCTCGAAGCGACGGATACCGCGCAGCTGCTCGGTATGGTGGCTGCGCAACAAGCCTTGAATGATGCCGGTTATGGCGAGGAACGCTCGTTCGATCGCAGCCGCGTTTCCGTGATTCTCGGCGTGACGGGTACATTGGAGTTAGTGATCCCCCTCGGAGCGCGGCTCGGTCATCCGATCTGGCGACGCGCCTTGAACGAAGCGGGTGTGGAGGAACGGATCGCCGAGGATGTGGTGCGGCGCATCGGCGATTCTTACGTCGGCTGGCAAGAAAACTCGTTTCCGGGACTGCTCGGCAACGTGGTGGCCGGACGCATCGCCAATCGCTTCGATCTGGGCGGCACCAATTGCGTCGTCGATGCCGCCTGCGCCTCCTCGCTGAGCGCCATCCACCTTGCCGCCTTGGAATTGACGGCGGGCCGCGCCGATATGGTGCTGAGCGGCGGCGTGGATACGTTCAATGATATTTTTATGTACATGTGTTTCAGCAAGACGCCGGCGTTGTCGCCGACGGGGGATGCCAGGCCGTTCGACGCCGCCGCCGACGGTACGATCCTCGGCGAAGGGTTGGGCATGGTGGTGCTGAAACGCCTTGCCGATGCCCGGCGCGACGGCGACCGCGTCTATGCGATCCTGCGCGGCATGGGTTCGTCGAGCGATGGTCGCGGCAACGCCATCTACGCTCCCCGCGCCGCGGGGCAAGTCGAAGCGATTCGCAAAGCCTATCGCATTGCAGGAGTCGAACCGGACACCATCGAGATGGTCGAGGCCCACGGCACAGGCACGCGCGTCGGCGACGCCACGGAAGTAACCGCGCTCGCCGAGGTCTACGGCGAGGCGGAACGCGAAGGCCGATGGTGCGCTCTCGGATCGGTAAAGTCGCAAATTGGCCATACCAAGGCTGCGGCCGGCGTGGCGGGACTCATCAAAGCCGCGGCCGCGCTACATCACAAAGTCTTGCCGCCGACGATCAAGGTGAGCCAACCCCTCGAACCGCTCCAGACCTCCGACAGCCCCTTTTACGTCAACACCGAGCCGCGCCCGTGGTTGTCCTCGCCGGACCATCCTCGCCGCGCCGCCGTCAGCGCGTTTGGCTTCGGCGGCAGTAACTTTCATGCGGTACTCGAAGAGGCGGGACCGGACAAGGAAGTGATCGATTGGGACGGCGACACGCAGATTCTCGCCTTCAGCGGATCGGTCCCGGCAGACATCGAACGACAATTGAAGGATTGGCCGACGCAATTGGAGTGGCCGATCTTCCGCGCCTTTGCCGCCCAGACTCGGCTCGCTTGGAACGCGACGGCGGCCTGTCGCTTGCTTCTCGTCGTTCAACGCCAATCCACCGACTTGCCGCGTCTTGTCGAGAGCGCACGAACGCTCCTGCGCGGCCGCGGCGACAAGAATACTTTGCAGAGTCCCGAAGGTGTTTTCTTCGACCGCGGCCCGCGCTCCGGCAAGTTGGCCGTCCTCTTTCCCGGACAGGGAGCGCAGTATCCGGGGATGCTGCGCGAGTTGGCGTGTCGCTTCCCGGCTATGCACGAGGCCCTTACCCAGGTAGATGCTAGTGCGGGAGTTACGTCCCCCGCTCGCCTTATCGAGTGCGTTTATCCGCTTCTGTCGTTTACATCGGACGATCGCCGCGCCAACGACGAAGCGTTGCGAGCCACCGACATCGCTCAACCGGCTCTCGGCGCGGTTTCTCTTGGCGCGTGGCGCATCCTCGAATCGTTCGGCGTCCGCGCCGATGCCACCGCCGGACACAGCTTCGGCGAGTTGACCGCTCTTTGCGTCGCCGGTCGTCTGAAAGCGGAGGAATTCTACCGGCTGGCCCATTTGCGCGGACGACTCATGGCCGACGCAGGAAGCACGGACGGAGTCATGCTTGCCGTGCAGGCGACACCCGAAACGATTCTCGATGTCCTCCGCGCCGAAAGTCTCGACCTCGTTCTCGCCAACAAAAACGCTCCGCGACAGACGGTATTATCCGGCCCAAGCGATCTCATCGCACGCGCGGCGGCTTCTTTCGATTCCCGTAAGATTCGCACGCAACGACTGAGCGTCTCCGCCGCGTTTCACAGTCCACTCGTGGCTGCCGCCGCCGAACCATTGCGAGCCGCCCTCGCCGACATCGCGTTTCATCCCGGCTCCACAATCGTCTACGCCAACACCACTGCCCAAACGTATCCCGACGATTCGCACGCCGCCCGCGACCTTCTTGCCGGACAACTCGCTCGCCCCGTCGAGTTTGTGAACCAGATCACAAACATGCACGCCTCTGGCGTTCGCACGTTTCTCGAAGTCGGACCCGGCCCTCGCCTTACCGGTTTGGTCTCGTCCATTCTGCAAGGCCGCGAATATACGGCGTTCGCGCTGGATCGTTCCAACGGCCAACGCTCCGGCATGTACGATCTGGCATCGTGTTTGGCGCAACTGGCGGCGCTGGGGCATTCCGTCGATCTTACAACTTGGGATGCCGATGCCCCGATCCCCCCTTCCGCAGAGACGAAAAAGCGCGCGCTCATCGTTCCGATCCACGGAGCGAACTATGTGAAACCGAAACCGAAGGCGACTCGCCAACCCGCCGCGCCCGCGACGCCCTCGCATCCTCGAACCCCTAATAACGGAGTTTCCGACTCAACGATGAACGGAACCCACTCTCCCGCCATCAGCCGCGCGGCGGCTCCGCCGGTTGCGAACGACGCCGCCCTCGAACAAGCCCTGCAACTGACGCGCGATAGCCTGATTGCTCTGCAAAAAATGCAGGATCAAACGGCGCAGCTGCACCGACAATTCCTCGACGGACAAGACACCGCTCACCGCACGGTACAATTTCTCGTCGAGCAACAACAACGTCTGACGCAGATCTCGCTCGGCTTACCCGTCTCGGCAGCACCCGTGGCTCCGCAGCCGGCGGTGGTTGCTCGCGTGCAGCCGACGACTCCACCGGTTGCGATGGTGGCTCCGGCGTTTTCGATGCCCGCGACGCGGAGCGTCGAAGACGTGCGTTCCCACGCAGAGCGTGGGAACGAGAGGGGAGACGCAAAGCGTGGGAACGA
>JAKBCS010000092.1:17333-21634 GCA_021807595.1 Planctomycetota bacterium
AGCGTGGGAACGAGAGGGGAGACGCAAAGCGTGGGAACGAAGGAGTGGAGGCGGTATTACTGGAGGTGATCTCGGAGAAAACCGGGTATCCGACGGAGATGCTGGAGTTGGACATGGCGCTCGACGCCGACCTCGGCATCGACTCCATCAAGCGCGTCGAAATTCTCTCCGCCCTACAAGAACGCCTCCCCGATGCACCCGTCATCGAACCCGAACACCTGGGTACCTTACGCACACTCCGACAAATTGCCGGGTTCTTGCGGCAGACCGAGGCTCCTTCAACGCCGACCACCCACGACGCACGGCTTCAAGCGATTCGCAGGAACGAGAGAGAGGCGAGCGATGCGCGGGAAATCGAACGCAGTGTCTTGCGGGCAGTGCCGCTAACAAACGACGAATCGCGCCAACCTCTAGCATTGCCTCCCGGCTCGACCATCTGGATCGGCTCGGAAGACGGGGAACTCGCGTCGGCGCTGGATCGCCATTTGCGAACGCGAGGGCATCGACCTCGGCGCGTGTCCGTCGCCGCCCTCCGCGAGATCGAGCGACCGGCAACACTCGGAGCGCTGCTCATCGTGGCGACACGCCAGCCCGAAGACGATGGGTTTCTGCAACACGCGCTGTTTGGGCTACAGCACGCGGGACCGGCTTTGAGAGCCGCAGGCAATCAGAACGGCGCGCTCTTCGTCACCGTGTCGCGGATGGACGGCGCGTTCGGCCTGATCGATCTCGACGCCGGACGCGACCCGATCGACGGCGGACTGGCGGGGTTAGCCAAGACGGTGGCGCGCGAATGGCCTGAGGTTCAGTGCAAAGCGCTCGATTTAGCCGACGACTTCCGCACCGAGGACGAGGCCGCCGCCGCCATCGTCGAAGAGATGTTTCTGGCCGGTCCCGTCGAAGTGGGGTTGGCGCTGGAGCAGCGCCGCACCCTGGAGCGCGCGGTCGAATCGCTGAAACCCGGCGCGTTCTCTCCGTTTCAAGCCGGCGATCTCATCGTGGTATCCGGCGGGGCGCGCGGTGTAACCGCGGAAGTAGCCGTTGCTCTGGCGCGGTCGTTTCAAGCGACGCTCCTTCTCTTGGGCCGTACCCCAGAACCGGGGCCGGAACCCACCTGGCTCGCCTCCCTCGAAAGTGAGGCGGACATCAAACGTGAACTCGGCAAGCGCGCCAACGGCGGTGCAGCCCTCAAAAACATCGGCGAACAATATCGGTTACTAACCGCCCATCGCGAAATCCGTCAGACGCTGGCGCGCATTGAGGCGACCGGCGGTCGCGCCCTCTATCGAAGCGTGGACATCCGCGACGCCGCCGCCGTCAAGAACGCACTGACAACGGCTTGTCAACAGCTGAAGTCGCCCGTTCGCGCCATCGTCCACGGCGCGGGCGTCCTGGCCGACGCCCGCATTGAAGACAAAACCGATGCCCAATATCGCAGTGTCTACGAAACGAAGATCGACGGCTTGCGAGCCTTGCTGCGCGCGGTCGAACCGGACGATCTGCGTGCGCTGGTGATGTTCTCGTCGTCCACCGGGCGTTTCGGACGAACCGGGCAGGTCGATTATGCGATCGCCAACGAAGTATTGAATAAGCTGGCGCAACAGCAGGCTCGGCGTCTGCCGCGCTGCCGGGTCGTCTCGGTGAACTGGGGACCGTGGGACGGCGGCATGGTGGGTCCGGCCCTTAAGAAAGTCTTTGCCCAAGAGCAGATCGGTCTGATTCCTCTGGAAGCCGGCGCGAATTATCTCGTCGACGAGTTGCGTTCGCCGCCGGGCGACGCGGTCGAAGTTGTCGTGTTGGCGGCCGGCTCGGCGATGCCGGAAGGCGCGGCGGGGAGCGGCGTCGGCGTGCCTTCTCACCCGGAGAATGGAATCGAGAAGACCAAATTGTCGCGCGCTTTCGAGCGCGTTGTGGAGCGGACGACGCATCCGATCCTGGAATCGCACATTCTCGACGGTCGGCCCGTATTGCCGACCGTGTTGATCCTGGAATGGTTGGCCCACGGTGCGCTGCATCAAAACCCAGGCTTGCAATTCCACGGCTGCGACGAGCTGCGCATTTTGCACGGCGTTATCCTCGACGGCGACAACGCGCCGACGTTGCGAGTCGATGCCGGAAAGGCCAACAAGCGCGACGGTCTCTACGTCGTTCCGGTCGAGTTGCGCAGCAGCCGCGCCGATGGACGCGAAGTGTTGCACGCTCGCGCCGATATCGTGTTGGCCAATCAACTGCCGTCGGCTCCCGCCCCTCTCCATCCCTTGCACGCCAACCCCTATGTCCGAACGATGGCGGAAACGTATCGGCAGATGCTGTTTCACGGTCCCGATTTTCAGGGGATCGAACGGATCGAGACGTGCGGCCCCCAAGGCGTGGTCGGCGTCGTCCGCGCCGCGCCGCCGCCGAGCGAGTGGCTGCATCAACCGCTGCGCCAGCGTTGGCTCGCCGACCCGCTCGTTCTCGATTGCAGTTTCCAAATGATGGTCGTTTGGAGTCAAGAAATCCACAATGTTCCCTCGCTGCCTTGCCTCCTGACGCGCTATCGACAATATGAACGCAGTTTTCCCGCAGGCGATGTCCGCGTTGTCGTTCGGATAACGCGCGACCACGATGCCCTTGCCTTGGCCGACATCGACTATCTCGACGAACGCGGCCAACTTATCGCGCGCTTGGAAGGTTACGAGTGCGTTCTCGATGCCGCGCTGCGGCGGGCTTTCGCCCGTCAACCTCTCGCTTCCGCCGCACCTTGAATCGGAGTAGCCACACATGGGCATCGCGTCCCATAACCGCCGTCCGCCCTCTTCACACGAAGAAGGCGGACGGATAGCCATTGTTTCGCGGAGCGGGTTGTTCCCCGGTGCGTCCAGTCCCGAACGTCTGTGGCAACAAGTCCTGGCCGCCGCCGACGCTTCCCGCGACGCGCCGTCCGAACGCTGGCTGCTCGATCCGCGCGACGCCTACGACCCCGCCGTCGCTCGGCCCGATCGCGTCTACTCGCTGCGAGGCTATTTTCTCGACGACATCCCATTGCCAAACGATGGACTCGACCTGCCCGCCGAGTTGCTGGCGCAACTCGATCCCGTCTTTCATTTGGCGTTGCACGTCGGACGGCAAGCGTTCGCCTCTGCCGTCACGCACAACTTGGATCGCCGGCGCATCGGCGTCATCCTCGGCAACATCGCGCTGCCAACCGAGCGCGCCTCCGAATTGGCGCGCGCTTATCTGGGGCGAACCCTGGCCGAGAAGATCGGCGCATACGGTCATTCCTGCGATCCTCCCCATCCTCTCAATAGCCGCGTTCCCGGTTTGGCGGCGGGAGTGTTAGCCAAGGCGCTCGGTCTGGGCGGCGGCAGCTACACGCTCGACGCCGCTTGCGCGTCTTCGCTGTACGCCATCAAACTGGCGGTCGATGAACTGCGCGCCGGCCGCGCCGACGCCATGCTGGCTGGCGGCGCGTCGCGCCCCGATTGTCTGTACACGCAAATGGGCTTCTCGCAGCTGCGGGCCTTGTCGCCGACTGGACGCTGTTCGCCCTTCGACGCGCGCGCCGATGGGCTGGTGGTCGGCGAGGGCGCGGGTATCTTTTTGCTCAAACGCCTCGAAGACGCCCTCCGCGACGGCGATGCGATTCTGGCGGTCATCGCGGCCATCGGCTTATCCAACGATGTGGACGGCAATTTGCTGGCACCCAGCAGCGAGGGGCAGCTGCGGGCCATGCGCGCCGCCTATCGGCAGGCAGGGTGGAAACCCAGCGACATCGACCTGATCGAATGCCACGCCACCGGCACTCCCGTAGGCGACTCCACGGAGTTTCAAAGTCTTCAATTGCTGTGGGAGGGCGAAACGTGGCGGCGCGGTCAGTGCGTCGTCGGTTCGGTGAAATCGACGGTGGGGCATCTGTTGACCGCCGCCGGAGCTGCCGGCGTCGTCAAGGTGTTGGAAGCGTTGCGGGCCACGACCTTGCCGCCGACGGCCAATTTCACGACTCCGGCCAAGGGTGTGGATCTCGAAACGTCTCCGTTTCGCATTCTTCCCCAAGGCGAACCGTGGCATCCGCGCGACGAGCGAGCGCCGCGCCGCGCCGCCGTCAGCGCCTTCGGTTTCGGCGGCATCAACGCGCATCTGTTGCTCGAAGAGTGGATTCCTCCGAGCGGGGGGCGTAAGCCCCCTGAATCGACCCCGAGCGGGGGGCGTAAGCCCCCTGAATCGACCCCGAGCGGGGGGCGTAAGCCCCCTGAATCGACCCCGAGCGGGGGGCGTAAGCCCCCTGAATCGACCCCGAGCGGGGGGCGTAAGCCCCCTGA
>JAKBCS010000092.1:21734-23844 GCA_021807595.1 Planctomycetota bacterium
CCCCGAGCGGGGGGCGTAAGCCCCCTGAATCGACCCCGAGCGGGGGGCGTAAGCCCCCTGAATCGACCCCGAGCGGGGGGCGTAAGCCCCCTGAATCGACCCCGAGCGGGGGGCGTAAGCCCCCTGAGCTTGTCGGATCAGGGGGCTTACGCCCCCCGCTCAGAATCGCATCGCCCATCGCTGTAGTGGGCATGGCGGCGCACTTTGGGCTGTGGAAATCGTTGGGCGAGGTGCGACGGCGTCTCCTTGGCGGCGACAACGACGTAGCGCCGACTCCGCCACCGCATTGGTGGGGTGTGCCGGAGAGCAACTGGTTCCGGGAGCAGGGGTACGACGAACGCACTTTCGCCGGTTACTACGTCGATCCGGAGTTTAAGATTCGCGCGGATCGCTTCCGCATTCCGCCGCGCGAATTGCAGGAGACGTTGCCGCAACAGTTGCTCATGCTCCAAGTCGCCGCCGACGCCCTCGACGCCGCCGGCCTATCCGAGGATCGCCGTGCGAGTACCGGCGTCTTCGTCGGTCTGAGTCTGGATCTGAATACGACGAATTTTCACTTCCGTTGGTCTCTCCCGCCGGAGTTGCGCGACGCGGCGGGACCGCCGTTGACCGCCAGTCGGACGATGGGATCGCTGGGCAGCATCGTGGCCAGCCGCATCGCGCGCGAGTTCCATTGCGGCGGCCCCAGCTTCACGATAAGCAGCGAAGAAAGCTCCGGCCTGCGTGCGTTGGAGGCCGCCGTTCGCTCTCTGCAACAGGGTGAGACCGATTGCGCGATCGCGGGCGCGGTCGATCTCGCCGGCGATGTGCGCGCGGTGTTGGCCGCTCATGCGATTCGACCCTATTCCGCCAGCACGATGCCCGGCGAAGGCGCGGCCGCCGTCGTCCTCAAACGGCTCGACGACGCTGTGCGCGACGGCGACACGATCCACGCCGTCATCAAGGGGATCGGCGTGGCCTCTATGTATGAGATGGCCTTGGAGCGCGCCTATCTCGAAGCCGAAGTCGATCCGGCCTCGGTGGGCTATGTCGCGATGGAAGACGGCGGCCGCACCAACGACGACCGAGACGAGGCACGCGCCCTTTCCACTTTCTTTGCCGGTTCCGCACCGGCTCTGGGCAGCGCCAAGGCCGACCTCGGACACACCGGCGCGGCTTCGGGATTCGCGTCTCTGTTGAAAGCATGTCTCTGTCTCGACCAACAGATTTTGCCGCCGCTGCGTCATCTCGAACGCGAGCGCGATGAATTAACGGATCGGGAAAATCGCTTTCTCTTGCTCGCTCAGCCGCAATACTGGCTGCGCGACCGCGCCGCCGGTCCCCGCCGCGCCGGCGTCAGTTCCATGAGCGCGGAGGGCAATTGCGTTCATGTCGTTCTCGAAGCGTGGGAGCAGGCCGCTTGCCTGGAGCGTTCGGATCGTCAACATCCGCTGGGACAGACGGGGGAGTCACTGTTCGTCGTCGAAGGCCGCGAACCCCGCGCTCTGATCGAGGGGCTAGAACGACTGCGCGGCCATCTCGGAGCCTCGCCGGATGCCGCGCTGAGCAGTGTGGCGCGCACTTGGTTTGAGAAAAACCCGTT
The DNA here is from genome assembly GCA_021807595.1 of Planctomycetota bacterium. Lineage (GTDB taxonomy): Bacteria > Planctomycetota > Planctomycetia > Gemmatales > Gemmataceae > JAJPHU01. Next base: position 23,317 of record JAKBCS010000092.1, read on the forward strand.
GGTTACGTCGTTGCCCTTGGCCGTGTCGCTGGTGGCGCGCGACCGCATGGAGTTAGTCGAACAGATCGACGAAGCTCTCCGGGGCCTCCACGACGATCCCTCGCGTCCTCTTTCGCTTCGACCGGCCCAGCGCGATCGAGTGTTTTATTCTCCGATACCGCTAGGGCGCACGGGCCGCGTCGCCTTCGTCTACCCCGGCTCCGGCAACGACTTCCCCGGCATGGGCCGCGATGTCGCCGTTCATTGGCCGGAAATCCTTCGCCGTCAGGACGAGGAAAACGAGTATCTTTTTAGTCAATATCTCTCAAAAATTTTCTGGAATGAGCGCGAAAAACCCAAGCCCTCGGTGCGCGAGCGCATTTTCGGGCAGGTGACGCTCGGTAGCTCGCTCACCGACGTGGTGCGTCGGTTCGGGGTGCGCGTCGATGCGGCCATCGGCAACAGCCTGGGCGAATCGGCCGCCTTGTTTGCTCTGCGCGGCTGGACGGATCGCGATGCCATGCTGCGTGCCATGAACGCATCGCCGCT
>JAKBCS010000093.1 GCA_021807595.1 Planctomycetota bacterium
GGACCCAGCAGCTTACGCTGCCGGTTCGCCGGGACCCAGCAGCTTACGCTGCCGGTTCGCCGGGACCCAGCAGCTTACGCTGCCGGTTCGCCGGGACCCAGCAGCTTACGCTGCCGGTTCGCCGGGATGCACAACGGATGGCATGAGGCCCACGAAATAAGAAGGAAAACGGAATGTGTGGTATCGCGGGGATCGTTGACATATCGGGTCGCAATCGTCCGGCACCTGTCGGCGCGGTTGAGGCCATGGCCGACGCCATCGTGCATCGCGGCCCCGACGAGGATGGATTGCTTCATCGGCCTGGGTTGGCGTTCGCCTCGCGCCGCCTGAGCATCGTCGGTTTGGCCGACGGACGCCAGCCGATTCACAACGAGGACAGCAGCGTCTCCGTCGTGTTCAACGGCGAACTGTTCGACTATCCCGAAAAGCGCAAGGAACTGGAAGGGCGCGGCCATCGTTTTAGAACGCATTGCGATACGGAAGTCATACCCCATAGCTGGGAAGATTACGGCGAAGAGTTCTTTCCCCAACTGCGGGGCCAATTCGCGTTCGCGCTGTGGGACAGCCGGCAGCGGCGCATCGTGCTGGCCCGCGATCGCTTCGGCATCTGCCCCTTGTACTGGACGCAACAGGGCGACTGGCTGTTGTTCGCCTCCGAGGTCAAGGCGCTGCTCGCCTCCGGCATGGTCGCAGCCAAGCCCGATCCGCGCGGTCTCAATCACCTGTTCACCTTCTTCGCGCTGCCGGGGCCTTTCACTTGCTTCGACGGTATTCGCCTGCTGCCTCCGGGGCATTACCTGCGCATTCAATTGGGCGCGACGGGAGAAGCCGCCCAGATCAGCGAGCGCGTCTATTGGCAAATCGACTTCCCCGATCGCGGCCATGAAGACTACGAAAGCAGCGGCAAAAAACTTGCCGATGGCTTCGAGGAAGTCCTGCTCGGCGCGGTGACGCGACGGCTGCGGGCCGATGTGCCGGTCGTGTCGTACCTGTCCGGGGGCGTCGATTCCAGTATCGTCGTCGCGCTGGCCAGCAAGGTGCGCGGCACGCCCATCCCCTGCTTCAGCATTCAGATCGCCCGGCCCGATCTCGACGAATCGCGCGAGGCGACCTTGGTGGCGCGGCACATCGGCGTCGAGCCGATCGTGGTGCGGTGCGCCGAAGAGGACGTGCTGAACAATTATCCCGCGCTGATCCGCGCCGCCGAGGGACCGGTGATAGACACCTCGTGCGCCGCCCTATTGATGTTGGCGCGCGAAGTTCACCAACGTGGCTACAAGGTGGCGCTGACCGGCGAAGGCTCCGACGAATGGCTGGCCGGCTATCCGTGGCACAAGATCAATCGCATGCTCGGCTGGCTCGATTTTGTCCCCGGTCTGCAACTCAGCCAGTTGACGCGCCGTCTGTTCGTCAAGATGACCGGAGCGCCGGCGTTCACCTGGGATTTGATCCGCCGCGCGCAACGGGCGGTCGGCGGACACAACGGTTGGCTCGATCTGTACGGCGTGATGAGTACGTCCAAACTGCGCTTCTTCAGCCCGTGGCTGTTGGAAGGCATGGAAGAGCGCTCGCCCTACGAAGAACTCGGCTTCAATCCCGAACGCATGAAGCGTTGGCATCCGCTGAATCGAGAGTTGGCCGTGGGGGCGCGCATCCAGCTGGCCGGACTGCTCCTCAACGCCAAGGGCGACCGGGTGGCCATGAACTCTTCCGTAGAAACGCGCTATCCGTTTCTCGACGAAGCCGTGTTCGATTATTTGGCCAAAGTGCCGCCGCGATGGAAGCTGCGCGGCTTGCGCGACAAGGCGCTGTTGCGCGTCGTCGCCGAGCGCTGGCTGCCGCGCTCTATCGCCCGCCGTCGAAAAGCCATGTTTCGCGCTCCGTTTAATAGCTTTCAACTGGAACATGGCCCGGCGTTTGTCGGCCAGCTGCTCAGCCCCGAATCGCTGCGCCGCACCGGCTATTTCCAGCCCGAGGCCGTCGAGCATTGGCGGACGACGTTTCCCAAACTGCGCCGCGGCATGCCGGTGCGAACATCCATCGAAATGGGCCTCGTCGGCATCTTGGCCACGCAGCTGTGGCATCATACGTTCATCGACGGGAGTTTGGCGGACTTACCGTCTCTGGCGAGCGGCCATCGGCCATCGGCCATCGGCCATCGGCCATCGGCCATCGGCCAGACAACGTGAGAGCGAGAGAACAATCTGGGGTCAACTATCGGCCAGATACGGTGAGAACGAGGGAACAAGTTGTGGTCGAGGCGTAAAACTGGGGTCGGCTATTGCCGCTGGCTGAAAGCCGATAGCTGAAAGCTGATTGCTACTGGCTGAAGGAGAATCATGGCTTCGTATTCGCTGGCAACCCTGTGGTTTGAACGACAGCGCTATCTGCCCGGCGTGTTGGCGGTGGCGTTCAGCGCGCTGCTTATCGCCTTGCAGTGCGGTCTGTTGTTGGGGTTGTTTTCGATCACATCCATTCCCATCGACCACACGCACGCCGACGTGTGGATGGGCGCGCCCAAGGTGCTGTCGGTCGATTTGGGCCGACCCATTCCCGAAAGCACATTGGCGCGCATGGGCGTACAACCGGAGATCGAACGCTGCGAGCCTTACTTACAGGGCTTCGCTTTTTGGGCCAAACCGGGGGGCGGCAACGAGCTGTGCATGGTCATCGGCTCGCAGCTCAGTCCCGATTCGCTGGGCAAGATCGACAAGCTGACGCCGCAACAATGCGGGCTGCTGGCCGAGGAGGGGACGGTCATCATCGACGAATCGGACGTGAAGCGGCTGGGCGTCAAGGGAATCGGATCGACGGCGGAGATTTCCGGCCATTCGGTGCGCGTCGTCGGCACGACGCGCGGCCTGCCGAGTCTGGCCGGTCCCTACGTTCTGTGTTCCATTCCGACGGCCCGAAAGCGCTTGCCGATCCAGCAGGGTCAGACGACGACCTACGTTCTCGGACGCTGCCGCAATGCGACGCAAGCGGAGCGCGTGGTCGAGCGCCTGCACCAGAACTACTCGGACGTGTCGGCGTTCACCACCGGCGAGTTCTCGCGCCGCACGCAACTGCATTGGCTGCTCAAGACGAAGGCCGGCATCGCCCTGGGTTACGCCGCCGCTCTGGGATTGCTCGTCGGCGCGGTAGTCACCAGTCAAACCTTGTACGCGGCGACGGTGGCTTCGCTGCGCGAGTACGCCGTGCTGCGCGCTTTGGGCATTCCGCGCTGGCGCATGGCCTTGATGGTCGTGTCGCAATCGTTTTGGATTGGTATCATTGGAATAGCGCTCGCCGTGCCGGCGGGATACAGCCTGGCATGGGCGGCGGATCGCATGATGGGCGTTCACATCGTCTCGCTGCCGTGGTGGCTGCAAACCTCGGCGGCAGTGGTGACGCTGGGCATGGCTCTGTTGTCCGGCCTGTTCGCGCTGCGCTCGTTGCGCCAGATCGAACCGGCCACCTTGCTTCGCTAACGTCGTTTAGCCGCGAGTCGCGGCTAAACGAGGGTCTTTTCGAGGATCGGCAACGATGATTGACGACATGCCAGCCGTGCCGTCCCTGCAAGCCGTGCGTCTGTCGCGCAGCTTCGGGCAGGGCGAGACGAGATCGACCGTCTTGCACGACGTGTCGTTGAAGCTCTACTCCGGGCAGATCACGCTGCTCATGGGGCCGTCCGGCAGCGGCAAATCGACGCTGTTGGCGCTCCTGTCCGGCCTGTTGCATCCGGATGCCGGCCGCGTTGTCGCCTTGGGGCAAGATCTGTGGTCGATGTCCGACCGCGAGCGCGAGCGATTTCGGCTTCGTCACTGCGGTTTCATCTTTCAGGGATACAATTTGTTCAACGCCCTGACTGCCCGACAACAGTTGGAGATGGTGGCGCGATGGGGCGAAGGCGCGTCGGCCAGTGAGGCGCGCCGCCGCGCCGATGAGATTCTGATGCTCTTGGGCATGGCCAAGAAGGCCCATCTCCGTCCGACCGAACTGTCCGGCGGCGAGAAACAGCGCGTGGCCATCGGCCGCGCTCTCATCAAAGATCCGAACTTCTGTTTCGCCGACGAACCGACCAGCGCGCTCGATTGGAAGGCCGGCGAGCAGGTGGTCGAACTCCTCCGCAGCGCCGCCCACGATCGCGGAGCCACGGTTCTGATCGTCGCCCACGACGCCCGCATCATCGAGCATGTGGATCGCGTCATCCACATGGAAGACGGCCAACTGATCGACCACGACGACGACTACGAACCGATGCTGCATAAGATAAAGCAAGAGGGCTGAGCCATGCACGCGGAAATCATCGATTCACCTTTGACCGCATCCTCGCCGGAGGTGAGTTTTATGGAGCCGATCCGTCCGTCCACCGCGCCGGCGCGGTCTTGGCGCGTGTCGCTCGCCGTCTCGCTGGGCGCGCTGCTGTTCGTGGCGTCGCTGGTGATCGCGGGGCTGAACATCCGTGCCCGTCCCGGCGATTCGTCCGTGCCGTCGCCGACCGCCGTACCGGCGTCCGAGGACCAAGCCTGGTACTCGCTGGGAAAAGTGGACATGGAGGGGGGTATAACTCCTCTTTATCCCATGCAATTGGGGCGCGTGGCCTCCGTCGAAGCGCGCGAGAACGAGCCGATCAAGGCGGGCCAGCCCCTCTTCCGTCTCGAAGGCACCGCGCAGCGGTTGAAGCAGCGCCAAGCGGAGATGGATTGGCAAGGCGCGCAGCGGGAATTGGCCATCGCCGAGGCCAAAGTCCAAGAGGCGAGCGCGGCCATCGCCGCGCAAAAGATCGCCATCGACGTCGCCCTCAAGAACGTGGACAAGGCGCGCGTCGTCCAGGGCAAATTGCAACGATTCGAGAAATCGGAGCTTGTTGGCGATAAAGAGACTATACAGATCGCTGAGATAACATTCGAGCAGGCCGAGTTGGCCGTGCGGGGCGAACGAGGCAAGCTCGCTCTCGCCGAGGCCGCCAAGCACACCGCCGAACAGTACGTCGCCGCCGCCAAGATAAAGATCGAGGCCAAGGAGGCGCAGCTGGAAGAGGCCAAGAATGCCGTGGCCGAATGCGTTCTCCGCGCTCCCGTCGACGGCACGGCGCTGCGCATTCTCGTCAACCCCGGCCAAACGCTGGGAGCCAATCCGCGCCAGCCGGCGGTACAGTTCGCTGCCGACCGTCCCCTCATGGTTCGCGCCGAAGTCGAACAAGAGTTCGTGGACCGCGTGCGCGAAAGTCAGCATGTGGTCGTAGAGGACCACGTTACCGGCAAGGAGTGCGGCCAGGGCAAGGTCGTGAGTCTGGCCCACTGGTTCGCCCCCAGTCGCACCAACAATCCCGAATCGCTGCAACTGAATAACGACTCACGCACTCTCGAATGTATCGTACAAATCGAATCCAAGAGTGGCGAAATGCGCATCGGCCAGCGCGTCCGCGTCCGATTCGTCGATTGAGCCTTCCCCCGAGACGAGAGACAAAGCGAGGCAGAGGAGTTGTCGTTCCCAGCCTCCGCCTGAGAGGGGCCGGCAAACGAACCGCTTAACGGTACAGCGCTATTCCCCTCGTCCCCTGTACCCAGGGGAGAGGAGCCGATATCCGCACGATTGAGAGTATACGCTCTCGTCGCCGCCACCTGCTCCAGCGTCAAGTCGTAGAACCGACACAAAAACGTCTCGGGGGCCGAGGCATTCAGAAAATACGGCAGCAGGTTATACGCGGTTATCCGCGCGCCGACGATTTCAAGCCCACGGTTGTGGATCGGTTCGCCGCCGATCTCATTCTCCTTTGCTTCGGTTATCCGATATCGTAGCAGTTCCGAGACGCCACGCCTTGCGGTAGCTCATAAAAAGACCGAATCGGTAAACATCGCTTTCCTTTCGTAAAAGAGACTGGCAAAGGTGAATACTCCTCTCGGCATCGCATTGATCGGTTGCGGCACGGTCGGCGGCGGCGTGGCGCGCTTGCTGTTGGAACAGGGCGAACGCTTGGCGGCGCGGGCGGGACGGCCTTTGGCCCTGCGCCGCGTCGTGGTCCGCGATGCGGATAAACCCCGGCCGGCGGCGTTGCCGCGCGCGTTGATAACGACGGACCTGCAACAGGTGTTGAACGACCCGAGCGTGCAGGTCGGCGTCGAACTAGTCGGCGGCGTGGACTGGGCCAAGCAAGCGGTGTTCTCGCTGCTGGAGGCGGGCAAGGACGTGGTGACGGCCAACAAGGCGCTGTTGGCGCAGCACGGGGCCGAGGTGTTCGACGCGGCCCGGCGGCACGGTCGCGCCGTCGCTTTCGAGGCCAGCGTGGCCGGCGGCGTGCCCATCGTGGCTGCGCTGGCGGAGTGCTTGGCCGCCAACGAGATTCAATCGCTGCAAGGCATCCTCAACGGCACCTGCAATTTCATCCTTACCAGCATGACCGAGAAAGGCCAAACCTACGCCGACGCTTTGGCCGAGGCCCAGCGGCGTGGCTATGCCGAGGCCGACCCGACGCTCGATGTCAACGGAACCGACGCCGCCCACAAACTCGCCATTCTGGTGCAACTCGCCTTCGGACTTGCCGTGCCCGTCGACGCCATCGAACGGCGCGGCATCGCCGACATTGATGCCCTCGATATTCGCTTTGCCGGCGAGTTGGGTTACACCATCAAACTGCTGGCCGAGACGTGGCGCATGGGCGACAAGCTGGCGCTGCACGTTTCGCCGGTACTGCTGCGGAAACAAGCGCCGTTGGCCATGGTGCGCGGCGCTTACAACGCCATCCACGTCGTCGGCGACGCGGTAGGCGATGCTCTGTTCGCCGGCCGCGGCGCGGGGCAGATGCCGACCGCCAGCGCCGTCGTCGCCGATCTCATCGACTTGGCCGTCGGTCGGGCGCAGATGACTTTTGAAACGCTCAAGCTCTGGTCCGCTCGAACGCAGGCTCCGCCGCTGTATCCGTCGGCCTCGGTGCGCACACGCTTCTATCTGCGTCTGTTCGTCGAAGATCGGCCCGGCGTTCTCGCCGACGTGACGCGCGTGCTGGCCAACCATCACATCAGCATCGCCTCGGTGATCCAGCACGAAGCGCCGGAGGACCACGAAGGCGGCCGCGTCCATCTGGTCATCATGTCCCACACCGCGCTAACCGGCGACTTCCGCGCCGCCGTCGCCGAACTCGACCGCCTCCAGCGCGTCGTCCCGCCTAGCGTGTACTTCCCGGTCGAGGATTGAGGGTTCCCGGCGGCCGGGGCGGGGATTGTTGTCGTTGTAATTCCGGAATCCTTGCGTTAGGATATTTTCTGTGTTTGGAAGCTATACGATGGGTGCCGATCAAACGGAGAAAGCCTTCCCGGTGTGCCATTCGCGTGGAGACTATTGATGATGCAAAATGGAAATCCAAGCATGAATAATCTCCATCAGGATGTCGCGGCACATCAAGTATTCCTTCAACTTTGCGACGGTCTCGTCGAGGAGTTGGGAAAAATAGACGCCTTCTTTATAGACGATGAAGTAAGCGACGAAGGCACCGAGGTCGTGGCCGAGGTCGAGGCGATTCTTGAGGAACTCTACGACTGCCCTTATGGACAGGGTGAATCCCTGAAGCGGGTCGTGGTTGCCGTGCAGTCCCAGGTGAACAATGCGCGGTGGGACAGAAGACACGTCGAGTTTCTCCGCGATGTTTTCTGCTTCCTTCGCGTCCACTATCTCTTGGACGAAACTTCCGTGAAGACTTGCTACGACTTCATGAGGGCGCGCGGGCTGGACTCCTTCCGCGGAACGATTAGCGAACCACGAGTCGTGAAACGCTATCGCATCCAAGAGGTGGTCGAAGATGACAAGCCCCTCACAACCACCCCATAATCCTCCTTCCGTACCAGATACAGCGCCGCAATTGCCTCGCCGCGCGCTTTTGGATACCACCGTCCAGCTGGACCGCCAAAAGACCGAGGCGCGCCGGCAGAAGCTCGAATCCATTCTCGCCGAGTTCGACTGGAAGTTTTCCACAGGGATCTCCTTGGTCGAGTTTAAGGCCACGGTCATTCAAGAGTGCATTACGATACACAACCAGCTCCGCCGGACGGGGGCGCGCTTCACGCGGGCGAGAGATGCTCTTCTGGAGAAGAAGGGACGTCAAATCAGCCTTCGCGCTCACATTTTCAACAACCTCCTCCATGTTTTTGCCTCATCCTTCGACATTTCGGAAGAAACGGACTCTCGGCTTGCGGAAAAAGCGAGGCTTTTGCTGGAGAACATCATCCCCCAACTTTACGATTGGTTTGCCAAGGAAAGCGTGGACACGGTTCTCAACGACCGAATTGCCTGCGACCGAGCCAATGAGCCGCCCCGTAAAAAGCGAGCTGCTTTCGAGATCAACCTGCCCGAATGCAAACGCGGCACGAACAAGAATTGCCATGTAGAGAGGGTGATAAGGCAGGCAGGTCCTCAATTGACAATCTTGCTCGAACCACACATAACGCACTCCGACCAACTTCGGAACGCCGTGGATACGTTTCGGAAGGTGTTGGAGAATACCAAGACCGAACTTTCCCACGGAGACTGTAGAAGGGCCGGTGATTGCTTGATTGCCCTTGAAGCCGAGGGGAAAGCGACTCATGTTTTGTCGAGCAACGCTCGGGAGTGGAAACCGTTATCCGATGTTCTCGGATTCGAGTTTGTTCAGATCGCCTTTCCAGAGGAAAAGACAGTTTGATCCCTCGCCGAATGTTCAACGAGAGTGTCGCGGAAAGACTCGCCGAGAACCGATTTGTTTGACGGGCCACCGATAAATCTCGATGGTATGAGAATGCGACAGACTTCCGAGTCGGCGGACGAGCCTGCGGGAGAGAACCCGGAGTATCTGACGCGCCAGTTGATTACCTATATCGGCAATAAGCGTGCCTTGCTGCGGCAGATCGAGACGGCGGTGGAGCGCGTCAAAAGCCGGATGGGGAAGAAACGACTGCGCGTCTTCGATGTCTTCAGTGGTTCGGGAGTGGTGTCGCGCTTCTTTAAGGCGCACGCTTCCTTTCTGGTCAGCAACGACCTGGAAGACTATGCCGCCGTGATCGGACGATGCTATCTGCGCAATCGCGGCACGGTCGATCGACGGGCTGTCGCCGCCCTGGTCGCCGAGCTGAACGAGCGAGTGGAGAGCGAGCCGTTCGCGCCGGGATTTATCGAAGAATTGTACGCTCCACGCGATGAAACGAATATTGTCAAAGAGGACCGCGTTTTTTACACACGCGACAATGCTCGGCGGCTGGACAATTATCGACGGCTTATCGAGAGCGTTCCCGCTGAGATGCGCGATCTCTTGATGGGATCGCTGCTCAGCGAGGCGTCGATTCACGCCAATACGGCCGGGGTTTTCAAGGGGTTCTATAAGAATCGACGGACGGGCCTCGGTCAATTCGGCGGCAGCGGTTCCGACGCCCTGAGCCGTATCAAGGGAAAGATCGAACTCGAAACTCCCATTCTCAGCAATTTTGAATGCGACTACGAGGTATTGCAAGAAGACGCCAATTACGCGGCGACGATTCGCAAGGGGTTCGATCTCGCCTACATCGATCCGCCTTACAATCAGCATCCCTATGGATCGAATTATTTCATGTTGAATTTGCTCGTTCGCTACGAAGAGCCATCGCTGATAAGTGATGTTTCCGGAATCCCCGCCGATTGGCGTCGCTCCGGCTATAATGTACGCGCCCAATCGTTGGCATTATTACAGGATCTTCTTGCGAATCTCGACGCGCTTTATCTCCTCATTTCATTTAATAACGAAGGATTCATTAGGCCAGATGAGATGCTAACTATGTTAAATACTTTAGGTTCGGTGGAATTACTCGAATCGCGCTACAATGCCTTCCGCGGCAGTCGGAATTTCAACGCGCGGTCGCTCCACGTCGTCGAGCAGCTGTTTCTCGTCGAGAGGAAATGACGGCGAGGATTAAAATTGTCTCACGGCCATTGCGGCTGCTGCCCCATTCGGTATACTCGCTTGATCGCCGCGCTCGATACGGTATCGGCCACGTTTGCGCCCATCCGCTTCGTCTTCGGCGTCTTGCCGTTGCTATGTTCTCTCAACCTTTGCTTCCCAAGAGGTGCGTCCCATGAGTGACTCCGGCTGGAAGTCGATTCTTCATTCGCGATTCGGTATGATTGTCGGCGCTCTGTTCGGCCTGTTTTTGATGTTATTGACCGTGGCCATCGTGTTCGGCATCGAACACTACACACTCGGCACCGCGCGCGGACTCGAAGCGAATGCCGGCAAGACGGTCAGCGTCGCCGCCGACAAAGTGGACGCGGCCAACGAAGGCAAACTCGTCCATCTCAGCGGCGAAGCGGCGACCAATGACACCGTCGGCGATCCGCAATTCGGCATCTCTATCAAGGCGCTGCGTCTGGTCCGCGAGGTTGAGGTCTATCAATACAAAGAGAAAAAAACCGAGAAAAAGAAGGGCAACGATAAGGTCATCACATACACCTACGATGAAATCTGGTCGAAATCGACTCCGCCGTCGTCGCTTACGTTCAACGACAAAAAGAAGAAGAATCCCGACAAAAAGCCGTATGATGACGCCTCGTACAATGCCGCCGAGGTCAAGCTGGGGGCTTTCGCGCTGACGCCGGGGCAGGTCGGGCAAATCAAGGCAGACGAAGCGCTGCCCATTACCGAAGAGATACTCGCCGAGGTTCCCGATGAGGTCAAGGGCAGCGTTAAGGCGACCGCCGACGGACTACTTTATGTCGGTGCCAATCCCGATGCGCCGCGCGTCGGCGATTGTCGCATCCGCTATAAGCTTGCCAAACCGCAGACGATAACCGTGGTCGCGAAGCAGGAAAGCGGACGGCTGGTGCCGTTTCCGGTCGAGGGGGGCAGCGACATCGATCTGGTCAAGCCCGGGAAACGGAGCGCTCAGGAGATGTTCGAGGCGGCGAAGTCGGCCAATGCCTTTCTGGGCTGGGCGGTGCGTATTTTCGGTTTTGGCTTGATGGCCGCGGGGTTGTTTTTGGTGTTGCGGCCGACTGCGGCGTCGGCGTCCGGCGCGCCTCCCGAAAGCATGGGCTTCAACTTCAAGGTCGGCGCTTTCTCGCTATGCGGTGCATTGCCGGCCATTCTGGGCATCGTCGGCCTGCGGTGGTTGTTCGCCTCGCCGATGATCGGGCTTGGCTTGATGGTCCTCAGTTTTGTGTTGCTCGTCGGCGTGGCCGCGCTGTCGTTCAATCGCTCCGTCGGCTTGCGAGCCGGCGGCGCGAAGTGGAGCAGCGACGAGCGCGATTACTTCCGCCGAATCGCCTTGGATCCGGAAAACGCGGCACTGCGTCTGGAGTTCGCCGACAAACTGGAAAAGAAACGCAACCCGCTGGGTGAGTTCATCCGGGTGAGCCACGAGTTGGACGCGCTGCCCGAAGGCGATTCGCGCCGCGAGGAACGCGACCAGCGCTGGGGCGAACTGCTCGAAGCCAACGGCAAAAAGTGGTTCCAGGGGTTGAAGCAATTGCGTCTGGAACCGCAAATCATGGGCAATTTCTTCCCAGCACTATGGATTCATAACGGTATCATCGACGAAGTGACCGTCGATCTTCCGGGCATCCTGCCGGAGAAGGCCGAGCAGCTGTTCGCCGCCGTTCCCGGATTGCGGAAGTTGCACGTCCACAACTGTCGCATGGAGCAGGGCGTCGGCGGTTGGAAAGACATCAGCTACACGCCCAACATACCGGCCATCGCCAAGCTACCGCAATTGGAACAAATCGGAGCGCTGAAGTTGTCTTCGCTGAGTCTGAGCGCCGAGGATTTGAAAGCGGTGGCCGATTCGTCCTATTTGACCAACCTCACGGATTTGGACTTTAGTTATAACACGGCTGGCCCAGAGGGCACCGCGGCCATCGGTCAATCGAAGACGTTGACCAAATTGCGCGTGTTGGAGCTGCGCAGCTGCGAGATCGGCGAAGCGGGCGCGGTGGCGCTGGCGCGGGCGGCGAATCTGTCGCAGTTGATCGAACTCAACCTCGGCGGCAACGCCATTGGTCCGCGCGGTACGGCCACGCTGGCGGCTTCCCCATCTCTGAAGAACCTTCAAAAGCTGATTTTGGACGACAACGCCGTGGGACCGGCGGCCACGAAGAACATCGCCATCTCGCCGAATCTCACACAATTGACCGAACTCGATTTGAGCAACAACGACATTGGACCGCAAGGAGCGCAGGCGCTGGGACAATCGACCAATGCGGCAAAACTTACGACGTTGAAGCTCAATACGAACAAGCTCACCGGCGTCGGTCTCCGTGCGCTGGCCGCCTCGCCTCATCTGGGGCAACTGAAATTCCTCGAATTGCAAACGAATGAGATCGACGATGCCGGTGTGAAGGCATTGACGGAATCGCCTTCGATTCGTCAATTGGAGGAACTGAACTTGGCATACAACAACATCGGCGAGGAAGGGCTTAAGGCGTTGGCGGCGTGGTCGGGGCTTAGCAAGCTGCGCAAGCTGAATTTGCGCGACAATAAATCGACTTGGGCTGGAGTCAAGGCGTTGGCATCCTCGCCGCACTTGATGGGCTTGCAGGAACTGGATCTGAGCAAGCTGGATATCGGCCTCGCGGGGGCGCAAGCACTAGCAGCCTCACCCGCGCTGCGGACGTTGAAATATCTGTGGCTGCACGAAGTCGAATTGACTTCCGAGGCAAAAGATTTGTTGCGCGAACGCTTTGGCGATGCGCTCCAAATCGACTAATCATCTTGGTCGCCCGGTCGCGATTTCGTGTTCATCGCAGGAAACCACTGAAGATAAAGAGGATCGTCTTATGCCATCGCGCCTTCTTGCCGTCGCTTTGTTGTTCTGTGTGCCCCTCTCGATTCGCGCCGAGTCGCCCCATGCCGCGACGATTGAGTCCTCGCTCGCCAGCGACGGCGACCGCATTCGCCAACTGGCCTTCGACGGCGACAAGATGAGCTATTTCGCTTCGGCGAAGAATGCCTCGGCCACCGACCATTTCACCTTTATCCTCGACAAGCCCCTGGCCATTCGCTCGATCCAAGTCCTCACGGGGCGTCCCGATGGGAGCCAGAAACTGACGGCGGCGGCGCTGGAGATTTCCACGGACGGAAAGCGCTTCGAGGAGCTGGCGACGTTCCGCGCCGGAGTCGCCGCCAGCAAGCCGAAGGACGAGAAGATCCGAGCGATTCGCATTCAATTAAAGAAAGATCTTAAATATCCATTGGTAGTGCGCGAAATCGTTCTCGTTGGCGATCCCGCGCTGGCTGTCTTCAAGCATCCCGTCGAGTTCACGGTGGATGCCTCGGACGCTCCCGAGATGAAGGAATGGGCGGAGAAATCCGCGCGCCTCTGCGAACGATGGTACGACCGGATCAACGAGGAGCTAAAAAGCCCTCGCTTCCAGCCGCCCCGCCGCGTGCGCATGACAATAAAAAAAATGAAAGGCGTGGCCTACACCACGGGGACCGACATCGTCGGCTCGGCCGCCTTTTTCAAAGAGCATCCCGACGATTTCGGAGCCATGATTCACGAGACGGCTCACGTCGTGCAAAGCTATCGTCTGCCCGGCAATCCCGGCTGGCTGGTGGAGGGCGTCGCCGATTACGTTCGCTTCTTCAAGTACGAACCGGGCAAGATCGGTCCGCTCAATCCGCGCACCGTTCGCCACGACGGCAGCTATCGCATGTCGGCGGCGTTCTTGGCTTACTTAACCGAGAAATACGACAAGGAGATCGTCCGCAAGCTGAACAAGATGATGCGCGAGGGCGAGTACAAAAAGGAGATATTCCAAAAACTGACGGGCAAATCGCTGGAAAAGCTAGGCGAAGAATGGCGCGCGACGTTGAAAGGATGAACCGCCGATGTAGAAGCCTCCTTGCGGTTACTTTTTGCCGCCCTTGCCATGGATTATCTTGGTTAACTGCTGGATGTCTTTCTTTATCTCCTCCAACAGCGCTTGCCGGCGTTTCTGGAGTCTGACTGCCTGTTTCTTGGCTTTGTCGTCCGAAGATTGAGTTGTCATGAGTTTGCTCCTTTGGCAACGAGTAAAGCGATGAGAAGCATTTCGAGCCGAAGCCGACCGGCGAATTCCCGCAAGCAATATTCGATTGACTCGCGATCTGATTCCTGGAAAAACTCAGCGGCTTCGGTATCCACCGCCAACACGCCTTCAACTATTGTACCATCTTCTCGACCGACTTCACCAAGATAAAAAACAACCAACGACCGGAGATAGCTCCGTTGATCTTCCGAAAAGAAGGAAAAATCTCCCTCTTCCGCTGCTTTTACACAGTCTTCCACAAGTATCATCTGCTTTCGCCGAACACAAATAACAATGTGCGATGGGTTGTCCGTGTCCACTCGGAACGCCGAGCGATGATTTTGATGCGAACGGAACGGGGTGTAACTGGAATCGTTGAGACTGAGGGCCTGAACTGGGGTCATAGTTCCGTCGATGTTAAGATAAACGCCAACGCGAAAATTTCTGTTCTCCTCGGCTCCTTCGGCGAGTTGTTTCTGGAAGAACAAGGCGAGGTTTTGGAGTAGTTCTCCAAGATGAGGATTCAGAGCGTTTCGGACCTGTGAAATGCCAGGGCGTCGTCTCGGTTGTTCCAATTGACGGCGGATGCGGCGCGCTTTAGCATCCACAGTTAGACGAAACACGGTTAACAACATCGTCCTCAGCTTACTCTGAAACTCGGCGCGTACGAGAGCGTTTCTGTCGATTTTATCTGCGGCTTTGATTCGATTGTCGACAAGTTGTCCGACAATCTCCCAGACTGCAATGCAAACAATCCCAAAGATGACGGCAGGCAGCCATTCCTCTCTGTTTGCCCCAACGGAGTACGTTCCGAAAAGTGAGCCAAGTCCTGAGATCAACTGGATCGTTTTAGTGATGATTTTCGGCCAAAGGTCTCCCAAATTCCAGGCGCTGGTCTTCCAAGCGACCCATATCCCCATTAGACATACCGCCCCGAAGCTAGCAAAAACGATGAATGCCATCAAAAAGATGCTGGGCAAAGTCATAACAAGGATAGCCTCCCACGGCAATAACCCGTTCTCGATTCCGATGCCAGCGCGGCGGAATGCCGGATTCGCGGCGCGGGTTTCGTCTACAATACTCCTATTCAGCCGCTCTCGCCATCTGGTTTATCAACAAGTTTGTGTTTGCCCGCGGCGGCTGGCGAACCGGCAAGCTGCCCAACCAAATGGAAATGGACTGTCGGAAACACCAATTCGCCATGCGTTGATTCGACGACTCCGCCTTCGCTTCCTTGATTGTTTCGTCTTCCGGTCTACTAATGAATAGAAGAGCGTCTCACGAAACGGCGGCGTCGAAACGGCGACGAGGCGTGGGGCCGGCAACGGAGGAGCGTCGCGCATGGTTCCATCTCCATCGGGAGAGCGAAGGTCCGTCTCCGCTAACCGCAATGGCACGACCGAAGCGGTCGATCGACCGCGCATCGAGGCGGCGGTGCGCGAGATTTTGCTCGCCGTCGGCGAAGATCCCGACCGCGAGGGCTTGCAAGAGACGCCGGCTCGCGTGGCCCGCATGTACGCCGAGTTGTTCTCCGGGTTGCATGCCGATCCGCGCCAGTTTCTGAACAAGACGTTCGCGCAGAAATACGATGAAATGGTGCTGGTGCGCGACATCGAGTTTGCTTCGACGTGCGAGCATCATTTGCTGCCGTTTTTGGGCAAGGCGCACATCGCCTATCTGCCGGCGGGCGAGATCGTCGGCCTGAGTAAGCTGCCCCGCGTCGTCGAGGCGTTGGCGCATCGCCCGCAGGTGCAGGAGCGCATGACCGAAGAGTTGGCCGATCTGTTAATGGATGAATTGAAGCCGCGCGGCGTCGCCGTCATCTTGGAGGCGACGCATACTTGCATGACCATCCGCGGCGTGCGCAAACCGGGCGGCGTCTGCACCACCAGCGCCATGCGCGGCATCTTCCGCGACAACCAGGCCACGCGAACCGAGTTGATGGCCCTCATTTACGGCCCACGGTGATGCCATGCTCGCCGTTTTCGCGCTCCGTCTCGCCGTCGGCATGATTGCGTGCCTGTTGCTGTTGCCCCCCCTCACCCTGCCCTCTCTCCCCAAGGGGGGAGAGGGTTGGGTGAGGGGGGCCATCAATCCGCGTTTCTTTCGCACGCACTTTCTGACGGCGCTCGCCCTGGCCGGCGTTGCCCTGGCCGCCGTCCGCGAAGACGCCGATTGGCTTCCTTTGACCTTCCTCGGTACGGCATTGTTCTTGGCGTTCGTCGGTTCGATGGTCTGGGGATTGGAAGGCGCGCCGGGAGGACGGACGTTCGTGGTCTCGACCACCGCTTCCTTGGCCGGAGCGCTGGTTCTCTTGGAGACGACGTCCGTCGATCGTTCGCAATGGCCGGGGGTATTGCTCGGCGACGCGACTTCGGCGGCGCTGCTCGGAGCGGCGCTGACGGCGATGCTGCTCGGCCATTCCTATCTCATCGCGCCGACGATGTCGCTGACGCCGTTGCTGCGCCTGTTGGCGGTTCTCGCCGTGGCGACCGTCGCCCGCGCGGCCGTTGAAGGCTGCGCGCTGGGCAACTGGACCGCGACGCATTCTCTCGTTAGTCTAAAAGAGGGAGAAGCCGCCTACTTGTTGCCGTTGCGTTGGCTGCTGTTGTTTCCCGGCTTGCTGGGGCTGAATTGGATGGCGTGGCAGTCGGCGCGCATTCGCTCGACACAATCGGCGACGGGCATTCTCTACGTCGCTGTGATCTTCTGTTTTCTCGGCGAACTGCTGAGCCAACTGCTGCGCGGAAGTGGGACGACGTTTTAGGCGAGGAGCAGAAGGAAGACTCCCTTGTCGGAGCCGGGAGCGTAAGCGACGGCATATTCGAGCCGTTGCTTACGCTCCCGGCTCCGAGAGAAAATCAATCTGCGAAAGTCGAGATATGAACATCCGATTTGAGTGTCCCTCGTGTGAGTATCCCGGACGCCTCGCTACCACCAACGGTACGGAGTGGCAGTGCCCGCGCTGCGATCGTCTGCTACGTTTGCAAGAGGTCGATGCCGCGCTGCCGGCATGTACTGTATGCGGCAACGGCGAACTGTATAAGAAAAAAGACTTCCCTCACAGTCTCGGCATGGCCATTTTGGTAGCGGCCTGTCTGGCTTCCACGCTGACGTATTGGATGTACGATAAATGGTTGACTTGGGCCATTCTTCTCGGCTCGGCGGGGTTCGATGGATTGCTGTATTTGTGGGTCAAGGATGTCATCGTTTGCTATCGCTGTGGGGCGCATTTCCGCGGTGTAACGGCCAACGACGAACACAAACCGTTCGAGTTGACCGTACACGAACGCTACCGCCAGGAGCGTTTGCGCCGGGAACAGCTGAAAGGATAAGGCTGTGGACCTGCCGCAGCGCGAACGGATCCGCGACGACTTGAAGGGCATCCTCAAGGGCGAGTTGCTGTTCGACGATTTGTCGCGCCATTTGTACGCGACCGACGCTTCGATTTTCGAGATTCAACCGGCCGGCGTCGTGGTGCCGCGCGATGAAGAAGACGTACAAGCCCTGATTCGCTATGCCGACGAACATCAGCTGGCTCTGGTGCCGCGCGGCGCGGGCACGGGGTTGGCCGGCGAAGCCCTGGGCAGCGGCCTGATCGTCGATGTCAGCAAACATTTCCGCCGTATTCTCCAGGTGGCCAGCGATACCGTCCGCGTGCAGCCGGGCGTCGTCTATCGCGATCTTGCCCGCGAACTGGCGCGCGAGGGCCGCCGTTTCGCACCCGATCCGGCCAACGTCGAATGCACCGTCGGCGGCATGTTGGCCACCAACGCCTCCGGTGCGCGCGCCTTCCGTCACGGCTACACGCGCGATCACGTTCTCGGCGTGCGAGCCGTTCTCGACAACGGCGACGCCGTGCATCTCGGTCGCCATCCGCGCTGGCCGACTGCCGAGACCGCGCACGATCGCCTCAACGACATCGTTTCTTCCGTCGTCACCGTGTTGGAGCAGCACGCGGCGGCGATTGCGGCGTACCAGCCGCGCACGCGCTTCAACCGCTGCGGCTATCTCTTGCACGATGTTCTCGACGCCGAATCGCTCGATCTGGCACGGCTGCTAGTGGGCAGCGAGGGCACGTTGGCCCTATTCACCGAGGCGACGCTGCGAACGATCCCGCTGCCGGGCGGGCGAGCCGTCGTGCTGCTCGGCTTCGCGGGACTCGATACGGCCCTCCGCGCCGCGCTGCTGGCGGCAACGACGAATCCCAGCGTCTGCGATCTGCTCGATCATCGTCTGCTTTCCTTGACGCGCGGCGGCGACAGCACCCTCGCCGAATGGATTCCCGCAGGAATCGAAGCCGCTTTGCTCGTCGAATATGAAGGCCAGACGACGGCGGAGGCGCTGCGCTGCGCCCGCGAGTTAGCCTATCGCCTCCAGCGCGACGAACGTCTGGCCCCGATGGCGCACGTCGGCGAAGACGAGGCCACAAACGAGCGGCTCTGGCGGGTGCGCGAGGCGGCGTTGCCGAGTTTATCCGCCCTGCGCGGCTCGGCCCAGCCGTTGGCCTTCGTCGAAGACGTGGGCGTGCCCCCGCAGTTGTTGCCGGGCTATCTCCATCGCGTGCAAGAAGTGCTGCAACGGCACGAACTGACGGCGGCCTATCTGATCCAAGCGGCCACCGGGCACGTTCACATGAGGCCGTTCGTCGAATGGCGCGGCCCGGAAGACGCCGCTCGATTGTGGGCCTTGGCCGACGAGGTCTATCGCATCGTTCTCGATCTCGGCGGAACCATCAGCGCTCGGCACGGCGTCGGCCTGGCGCGGACGCCGTGGGTCGGACGGCAAACCGGACCTCTGTTTTCCGTGTTCCGCGAATTAAAATCTATTTTCGATCCACACCATCTCTTTAATCCGGGCAAGATCGTCGGGCCGATACCCGAAGGCGCGTCGTGGCCGCTGCGAAAGAGGAACGATGCGGCGAACCGGCAGCGTCAACTGCCGGGTGCTGCGGATCACCCGCCGACCGACGCCGACGGTTCGCCGAAACGACCGGATGTCTTGGCCGAGGCGCTGCACTGCAACGGCTGCGGCGAATGCCGCACCGAATCGCCCGACCGGCGCATGTGTCCGACCTTCCGCGCCACTCACGACGAGGCCGCCGCGCCGCGGGCCAAGGCCAATCTGTTGCGAAGTCTGCTGCAAGCCGACGCCGATCCGAAGTTGTTGTCGTCCGACGACGCGCGCGCCGTCGCCGATCTGTGCGTCAATTGCAAAATGTGCGCTCGCGAATGTCCGGCGCGCGTCGACGTGCCGAAGCTGATGCTTCAGCTCAAGGCGGCGAATGTGGCCGAGCATGGACTCGACCGAACCGATTGGGCGATGGCGCGGACGGAATCGTTCGCCGGATTCGGCAGCGCCTTCGCGCCGTTTGCCAATGTTGTCCTCGACAATCCCGCAGCCCGTTGGCTGTTGGAAAAGCTCTTTGGCCTGTCGCGCCGCCGCCGTCTCCCCGCCTTCGCCGGGAGGAGTTTCTTGCGCCGCGCCCAGCATCGCGGTTGGACGCGCCGACCGCGCTCGGCCCGCCCATGCGTCGCCTATTTCGTGGATATCTTCGCCAACTATAACGATCCGCTTATCGCGGAAGCACTGGTTGCCGTCTTGCATCACAACGGCATCGAGGTGTACGTTCCGCCGCGCCAGGGCGGTTGCGGCATGGCTCCGCTGGCCTACGGCGACGTGGAATCGGCTCGCGAAACCGTGCAGGAAAATCTCCTCGTCTTGTCCGATTTGGCCCGCGAGGGCTATCCGATCCTCTGTTCCGAGCCGACCGCCGCCCTCATGCTGCGGCACGACGCCCTCGATCTCCTCGACGATCCCGACGTTCGCCTCGTCGCCACGCAAACCGTCGAGGCCACGGCATTTCTTTGGGATCTGTATCAACAGGGCAATCTTCGCACCGACTTTCAACCGCTGACGTTGTCGGTCGGACATCATGTCCCGTGCCATCTGAAAGCGCTCGGTCGTCCCCCCGCCAGTCCCGCCCTGCTGTCGTTGATCCCCGGAATGCGCGTGCGCAGCATCGACGTAAGTTGTTCGGGCATGGCCGGCACGTTCGGACTCAAGGCGGCGAACTACGAGACCTCGTTGGCCGCCGGTCGTCCCATGTTGGAGGAGTTGCGTCGTCCCGACGTACAATTCGGCTCGACCGAGTGCAGCACCTGCCGCATTCAAATGGAAGACGCCGCCGCCCTCCGCACGCTGCATCCGGTCCAATACCTGGCACTGGCTTACGGCTATCTCCCGGAATTGCGAAGGCGTATGGCGCAACCCCCGCCACGATAGTTCAAGTGGATCGTCGTTGGCCGTAAAATCCAGTTGTCGGTGTTACTCCGAGGAACTAGACCTCACCCTTGAAGTAGTCCAGCACAGCCAGGAACTCTCGGAGCAAGTGGACGTGGGATTGGCGGCGATTCCACCCGAGGAAGACAACGATCGTGACGCTGCAACATTCCCATAAAATGCGGGAGTCGTGCCCAGTATTGTCGCTTGGATTCACGAGGTCGGTGCGATTTCCGCCCTTGGTATTCGGTTAGCGATGCCTTGCAGAAAGGCCAGGGCGCGGCGCGCGGTTGCCACGGCGTCGTGACTGTGGCGGCTCAGTTCGACGTGGAGGCCGCCGAGGTAGGATATGTGCGATAACGACGATAGCACTTCGGCGAAATCCATCTCGCCCTCGCCGAACATCAGATGATCGTGAACGCCGCGGCGCATGTCCTCAATGTGGACGTTCCACAACCAGTCGCGCCAACGGTGCAGATGAGGCGCGATCGGCGTTTCTCCCAGACAATGCAGATGGCCCACGTCCAGAGTGAGACCAAAGAGGGGATGGCCCACTCGTCGATGCAACTCCTCCCAACGCGCCAGGGTATCGACGAACATGCCCGGTTCCGGCTCGAAAGCCAGACGCACCTTCCGTCGTTCGGCACGGTCGCACAATCGACGGCATCCCTCGACGAGACGCTCCATCAAGATTGCATCGCTCGCCGATTCGAGGGGCGAGCCGGACCAAAAGCTCACCGCGCCGGCATCGAGATCGGCGGCGATGTCCACGGCGCGGCAAAGGAAATCGAATCGGCGTTCGCGCTCCGCCGGATCGGGACTGAGCAGCGTCGGTTGATGCTTGCGCCGCGGATCGAGCAGGAAGCGTGCGCCGGTTTCCACGACGACGGCGAGACCGAGATCGCGCAGCCGAGCGCGGACGAAAGGCAGCTGGCGGGTCGTATCGGGATCGTAGGGATCGAGCGCGCGATGATCGAGCGTCAAGGCGATGCTGCGATAGCCCAACTCGGCGAGTACGGTCAGAGCATCTTCGAGGCGATGGTGGGCGAAGCCGTTGGTGTTGTAGCCGAACCGCATGGCCTTACTCGTACCACTTCGGCGTCATCAACCAGCTTAGCTCGCCCTCGTCCTTGTCCGGTCCGCCCTCGAAGCGAACGAAGGCCATGCCGGCTTTGGCCAAATCCAGGCGCGCGCGCTTGGAGCCGATTAGCCAGGCGAGATAGAAATTCAGATCGGGACGGTGGCCGATGATACCGACCGATTGTAGCGATAGTTCGCCGAGGAAGCGGGACAATTTGCGCCGTTTGCCGCCGGGCGCGAGGTGTTCGCAGACGTGCAATCGCGGTTTGTCGGCCCCCAACTCGGCCAACAAGATTTCCGCCGTCTGCCGCGCGCGCGTCAACGGACTGGTGACGAGCGCCTCCAAGCGAACGCCCTGCCGTAACAGCGCCGCCGCCAAGGAAGAACTCTGCGCGCGGCCCGCCGGTGTCAGCGGGCGAGCCGCGTCCTCGTGAATGCCGTTCTCGCCGAGCGGTAGCGCGTCCGCGTGGCGAATGAGGTAGAGATCCATGCCATCGTTCCCCCTTCGGTTAGCCGCGACGCGGAGCGGAGCGAGAGACATTCCCGCGCTCCGCTCCGGGTCGCGGCTAACCGAGTCGTCGGACTTGCCCTATGCCCTTTGTGCCATCGTTCCCTATAATAACAAATCTCTCCGCAATTGGCCCCAATGGGAAGAAAACGCGCCATAGGATTTTTTCGAGACCACGACGCAATGAAACGAACGGACCTCCGCAATATCGCCATTATTGCCCATGTCGATCACGGCAAGACGACGCTGGTCGATCAGATGCTCCGTCAATCGGGCATGTTCCGCGAGAGCGAGCTGCGCGGCAGCTGCATTCTCGACTCGAACGATCTGGAGCGCGAACGCGGTATCACCATCTTAGCCAAGAACATCGCCCTCAAGTTCGGCGACACCAAAATCAACATCATCGACACGCCCGGCCACGCCGATTTCGGCGGCGAAGTCGAGCGCGTCCTGAAAATGGCCGACGGCGCGTTGCTCCTCGTCGATGCCGCCGAGGGGGTCATGCCGCAAACGCGCTTCGTCTTGCGCAAAGCGTTCGCCTGCGGCCTGCGGCCCATCGTGGTCATCAACAAGATCGACCGACCCGACGCGCGGCCTGTCGATGTTCTCAACGGCGTCTTCGATCTGTTCGTCGAGTTGGACGCCGACGATGCCACCCTCGATTTTCCGACCATTTACGCCTCCGGCCGCGATGGCATCGCTTCGGCGGATGCCAACGTCCGGGGCACGGACATTCTCCCGCTGTTCGATGTCATCTTGGAGAAAGTGCCGCCGCCGGAAGTCGAGCCGGACGCGCCGCTGCAAATGCTCATCGTCACCCTCGATTACAGCGATTACGTCGGACGCATCGGCATCGGCCGCGTCTTCGCCGGTAAGATCAAGAAGGGCCAACGCATCGCTCTGCTCAAGCCGGATGGACGGCGCATCGACGACACCGTGGCTCAGCTGTACGTCTTCGACCGCCTCGGTCGCACCGAAACCGATGAAGTCGGTGCCGGCGATCTGTGCGCCGTGGTCGGACTGGAAGAAGTGCATATCGGCGACACCGTCGCCGACTTCGAGCAAGCCGTGGCTCTGCCGCCGATCACGGTGGACGAGCCGACGTTGGAGATGATTTTCCGCATCAACGATTCGCCGTTCGTCGGCCAAGACGGAACCTATGTGACGAGCCGGCAACTACGCGATCGCCTGCTGCGCGAACTAGAATCAAACGTCGCTCTCCGCGTCACGCCGGACGAGGAAAAGCGCGACGAGTTCCACGTCGCCGGTCGCGGTCTGTTGCATCTCGGCATCCTCCTGGAAAATATGCGACGTGAGGGATACGAATTGTCTGTTGGCAAACCGCGCGTCATCACCAAGGAGATCGACGGTCAAGTGATGGAGCCGATTGAGTATCTGGTCATCGAAGCGCCGCCGACTTCGGTGGGCGCGGTGATGGAGTTAGTTGGCAATCGCCGGGCGGAGTGCGTCAAGATGGAGAGTCACGGCGAAATGACGCACATGGAGTTCACCATTCCGGCGCGTGGCCTTATTGGCATCGGCACACGGCTGATGACAGCGACGAGCGGCGAGGCCATCGTGCATCACAATTTCTACGACTATCAGCCGGTGCGCGGCGGCATCCCGTCGCGTCTCAACGGCGTCATGGTGTCCATGGAATCCGGCCGCACCACCGCTTACGCTCTCGATAACCTGCAAGAGCGCGGCATCCTCTTCGTCGGCGCGGGCGAACAAGTTTACGAAGGTCAGATTGTGGCCGAGCATTGCCGCGACAACGATCTCCCCGTCAACGCCTGCCGCGAGAAGAAGCTGACGAATATGCGCGCCGCCGGTTCGGACAAGTCGATCATCCTCAAACCGCCGCG
>JAKBCS010000094.1 GCA_021807595.1 Planctomycetota bacterium
ACGCTTGCTCGCATTCGTTTTTTGGAACCTCTTTCCATCAAAATCTGCTTGCGAGTGATACAAGGAACCGCTAGGATTTTTCTAACAAAACACACGGTCTCGGCTCTCGGACCCTATCATTGCATCCAACGTCCAGCACGCTCCTCCAACGTCTTCGTAGGCCCCATTCTCGTAAACAACCTCAATGTACTCGCACATCGCAATTCCGCCTACGCCGATGGTTGCAGAGATAGGTCTGTCTGTCGAGCGGTTCGGAGTTGTCTGCGGAAGGCTGCGGGAGACCTCCAGCGATTTTCGGCCTTCACCGCTGTGCTTAGGGGCATATCGACGGAAACCGCTGCGAGCCATTGCTCCGCTTCGGCCTCGCGGTCGCTGTCGGTGGCCATTTCGACATACTCTGCCAACAGGCGGTCGGTAAGACAAAGGGAATGCCACAAGACGGGTATCCGTCTCAAATGGTTGATTCGAGCCTGCGCGTTGGCCATTGGTTCCTGCACGGGTGCGCAATCTCCCGGCAGCAGAGAGAGGCTAGCCGGGGGACGGCAAGGAATGCCCCCGGTCTCCAGCATGGATGCGGCGAAATCTTGCACGGACGCTCGGCACGATAAAACCTCGGGGCGACAGGACGGCGATCGAACCTTTTGACGAAAGGTACGAGTCATCTTTTCAGCCTTTGACGCCCAAGGTGATAGTTTCCGGAACGTGCTTGGTAAAAAACTCGTCGCACCACAAGCAATGATTGCCTAACTCGGCGCTACGTCGATAGCCTTCCTCCTCGGAGATGCCGAGAAACTCTCCCATCGCTTCGGGCCTCCCTTCGTTGAGGGCGCGGTAGAGGGGATGGCGCGCGCAGCGATCGAGAATGGCCAACAGAGTTTCCTCAAACAAAGAACCGATGGGCCGACAGGTCATCGGGCAACACGGAAACACGTCGGCCAGCTGCACGTTGACCTCGCAATTCGCTCCGCGATAGTCGAGAAAGCCCTTGGCCCCGCTCCATTCGGCACAGAATCGGTGCTGCGGTCCCGCTTTCGAGAGATTGTGGCTGCGCGCTCTGCCTCGCGGCCACAACGGGCCGATCCACTGGTTGGGCGTCGCTCCCCAAAAGGCGTAGGCCGGACGTCGCCGCTCGAATCGTTCCCGTCCCGTCTCCCGCCCAATCTCGCTCGCCTCGATCATGTCGCGCGACTGAAATAAGTGTGCGAGATAATCGCGCCGATTCAACGTACTTTTCGGATGGTATTTGTCCATGCTTGAAACATCAATGCGGCAAACCCCGCAAGCGAGCAAGCGGTCGAGTACGACCTCGTCGAGCAGATCGCCGTTCGTTTGCACCATGAGTTTCGTCGATTGGCCGTAGCGCTCGTACAGTCCTGTCAGCGTATGGAACAGAAGTTCCGGCCAGACGAGAACCTCGCCGCCGGACAGAATAATGCGGTCGAGCGGCACAGCACCCGGCTCAGGCAGATGGGCGATGGAGCGTGTGGCCTGTTCCAGGGACAACCCGGGGGCACCCGGCTCGGAGTCGTTGTAGCAATGGGGACACCGCTGATTGCAGTCCCGCGACAAGACCCAGTAAATCGATTCCATGATCCTACCCTAGGTTGGAGGTCAGCTCGTCCTATGTCATCCCACCGCGTCAGGGATCGAAGGTCCGGGATGGTCCGACAGTTTTAGTTGGACAGAAAGCGTCGGCCCGACAGGCGAGAGTGTGGCCGGCCACAGGAGCGAAAAGAAGATACCCGTCCCGAAGATGATGGGGACACCGTAGATGGCCCAGTACCAGGTGTAGCCCCCCGCCTCCCCGAAATAGAGGAAGCAACCGACTCCCCACACCATGCCCACAGTGACGCTGGCCCAGGCACCGGCACGACTAGCCCGCTTCCAGTGGAACCCGGCCAAGAGAGCGAACGAGAGGGCAGCTATGGGGATGTTGGCCAGGACTAGCCGGTTCAAAATGTCGTCCACGAGTTGGTTGGCACCCAGCCACGCCAGTACGGCCAAAGCCGCCGTCAACAGGCGTTGCTCCCGCACGCCGGCCAGCTTACTGGGGCAGAAGTCGGCCACGCACATGGCCGTCATGGCATTCCAGACCCCCGTTAATGTGGTCATGGCAGCCATGAACAGTACCGCGTAAGCGACGCCGCGCACGAACGGCGGCAACCAGGCGTTCACCATCTCGGGGACGACCGTTTGCGGGTCGGCCAGTTCGGGCTGTTCCAGCCGGAAGAATGCTCCCGCAAGTTGGACGCTCGCGTAAAGAAGGAAGACCAGTAATGCCGTCAGGGCGACGCCGCCGAACGCCACTCGCTCGGACTTGGCCGCGAAGATCTTCTGTCCGTACGACGGAGAGCAGATGTATGTGAAGCAAGTGAGGACGGTGAGCGAGGTCACATACCAGAACGGCAGTTGCGGTTGTTCCCACTGGTCGAGGGGGGCGAACGTCAACTGTTCGGCCGGGAAGGCAGCCTTCAGAGATCCGATCCCGCCGTGACGGTACAGAGCGATGGCCAGCAACCCTGGCAGCATAACCAGTGTGACCAGAAAGCTGAGCAGGTCGGTTCGGACGACCGACACCAGCCCACCCGACAGGGTCATAACCAGGACCAACCCCGTGAGGATCAGGCTCAACCACCACAGGTTCAGGAACTGCAGCCAAGGGGAGAAGATCAGCGTCAGCGATTTGATGTATGTGGCGCTGAACCCGAGCATGGCCAAGAGCAGCAAGGCCGAGGCGAAGTAGCCTAGGCCGGCACCGTAGCGCTCGGTGAAAAACTCCGCGACCGAAAGGCGGTTGAATTGCTTCCAGGGGCGGGCGACCGTCACCGTATACCAGGCAAGCCCGACCAGGAACACCAGCGGCAGGCCGACAGACATCGGCCCGGCCCGATAACCGAAGGCGGAAAAAGCCAGCAAGGTGGAGGTGTTAAACTCCGTCATTACCAGCGTGGCTACCAGCGGGAAGAAGCCGATGCGACGATCCGCGAGCAAGTAGTCTTGAGGCCGGCGCGTCAGCCGGATTCCGGCGAAACCCAAGGCCGCGATCGGGACCGCGAACCCAATCCAGTCCAGGGCGTTTTTCATGAGCAAACCTCCCAGACAGATTCTCGATTCTCAAGATCGGCACTCTCGCCACCGTTGGGCGAGACGATGGCCGCCACCAGTTTGCGCGGCGTCGTATCGCGAAACAGGCGGACTCGCCCATCGCAGAAGAGGAACCAGACGCCCGCCGGGTCCGGCGATCCCCAGTTATCGGCCATATCTTCCAACAGGTTGTCGGCGTCGCGCATGAAGCGGCCGCCTTTGCGGCCGGCGCGAATGCGTTGCCGGAGCCAAGATTCGAGGCTGACAGCCAAGTATTGAAGCCGCAGGTTGGCCGATGCTTGCGGCACCCGGAAGGCGCGCAAGGTCTGGCTCCAATGAGGGGCGTAGGCGGGGTTGGCGAGCAACCGCTCTACCAACCGCGTCCTCCTATCCGTCCGCTTGTCGGCCAGGAAATCGCGGACTTCGTCTATCCGTGGAATACGCCCGACTAAATCGAGATCGACATGGCGAATCCATTCGCTATCGCTGGCCGACTGCGCCGGAATTCCTTTCCGTCTCTGGAAAGTACGCGCCAGCCGTTGATCGATCCGGTCGGCCAGCGCCTGAGCAGGTTCAGCGCCGGCTGCCGCAGCAGCGACAAACCCGACGAGCAGTTCCAGACACGCCATCCAGCCGAGCGAGCGGCTCCTGGCAGCTTCCTTTCCCGCGCGAGAGAACCACGTCGCCGGCGGGCACTCTCGTTTGCAGTCGCGCGAGACGACCGGAGAGATCGATTCCATCGCATGCTCCAAAACGAGAGTCAACGCAGTGTCAGCGTCAGTTCGTTCAGTCCTTCCGGGGGCACTTCGATCTGGAAGGGGGTGGCATCGACTCGCGTGTACTTGGCCAGATTTCTCGGTGTCCCTCTCCCCAGAGAGACGGTCGCTTTGTAGGGTCCGAGCATTGCGCCGTCGCCGTGTGGATACGTCCGCAAGACGAATGAACCGTCCAATTCCAAAAGGCCCGTGGCGAGTTGTCCGGTGTTGCCCTTGGCTGCATCCGGCGTGAAGCAGACGCTGGCCGCCGTCACCGGACTGCCATCGGCATACAGTACCCGACCGCGCACCGAAACTAGCTTTGGACCTCCTCCACATCCCCCCGCAACCAGAGCGAGGAATAAGCCGAGGAAGGCCGTGCGATGCGGTACATTCATAGGTGATTCCTTGTCAATAATCCCCATTGACGACTTGGCCATCGCGCGGACGGATCATCCGCCAGAGCATGGTGTTGAAACTCGGATTCGGGTCCGACTGCGTGTAAGTGAGCAGATGAACGCTGCCGTCGGCGAGGAGAAACTGCACTCCCGCAGTCCACGGCGCGCCCCAATTTCCCCCCCCGCAGTAGCTATTCGGATCGTCGGGAAAGGAGAATCCGCTTTGTGGATCGGCCGTCAGATTGCGAAGTGTCGGGGAATCTCGGTACATGCCCAAACCGCAGCGCGCCGTTCCTCCCGCCCCGCCCAAGATGATCGGCTCGTCCCAATACCAACTGCCCGCTGCCATCGCGCTCGTGTCGAGGGCTTTTTCGCCGACGAGAATGGTGTTGGATAGCCCGTCGGTGATGGCTTCCACCATCGTTGTCTGTTTGGGAAAGGCATCGCCGGGGTAGAAAATCTGATCGTTGGCTGCGTAGTCGGTATGCCCCCAGGGATTGAGTCCGGCGTTGAGGTAGCTCCAACCGGGATAGATCGGGTCGTTGGCCGGCACGTTGGTCGGAATGGGAAGTCGCCGACCGGGATTGTAGTAAATCTTGATGGCCGAGCTGTACGTTTGCAGACGAAAGACGGCATCTTGCTCGACGTAAGGCAGTAGCGTGTAGGCGTAGGAACCCGTAGTGTCGTTGGCCGGACGATTGGGATCGCCCCAGCCCCAAGGCCAGGCCACTCCCCAGCCCGCTCCCGAAGTGGACACCCATTGCGGCGTGCTGGGCGGCGGAGTGGCCACTTGGACGATGCTCGGCCAATTGCTGTCGTTCCAATAAGGATCGCGTCCGTTGTTGGGTAAATAGCCATAAACGGAGATGAAATTGTGCATACCCAATCCGATTTGCTTGAGATTGTTCGCCGACTGCATCCGTGCCGCCGCTTCGCGCACCTTCTGCACCGCCGGCAACAATAGACCGATCAGTACCCCAATAATGGCGATCGCGACGAGGAGTTCAATGAGGGTGAATCCGCGACGATTTTTCATGAAGGTTCTCCTTACGTTGAGAGCGATGGAGCTTGGTCGATGGTTCGCCACATTCCCTACACCGCGAAAACCGGTCTTTTTTCCCACACTTATCCACGATCGAGCTGGGGCCTGCACTGGTAGCCTCTCTCCACCTGTACTCCGGGGAAGAAGGGCTGGAAACACTACCCCTTTCCCCTGAGTACAGGGGCGAGGGCAACTTGTGAGACAGGCTGCGGCTGCTAGAGGCGGGCGATGGGCGGTTCCGCCATGCCTTGGTGCATCGCCCCCATGTCGCCGTTCGACAATCGGCGACGATCTACGAAAAAAAGCCCTCCGCGCTCGCCGCGCAGGCGGATGCGCCAATAGGTCGAGAGAGCGAGCAATTTCTCCGGCCACAGGGCTTCGCGCCGGGGGCCGCGATAGGGACACCGCACGAAATAGTTCCACGCCGGAATGGGAGGACGCGCGACGACCTCGGCTCCACCCGGCTGCTTCAGGCGATAAATATCTCGAATCCAACTGCCGGTGATGAGGTTGGCCACGGGAAAGGGCGAGGGGTTCCCCCACAGAACGCGCCGATTCGGCCCGTTGGAGTTGCAGAACCACGGAAACAGCGTCCGCATACAACCGACGAAGAAGGCGTAGGCGCGCGGCGCATAGTCGCGCCGGCGAAACATCACCAAAATCTCGCGGCGTTCGCGACGAGCGAAGCGATGGATCTCGGCGGCGAAACGGTCGTCGGTAAAATGCTCGATGGCGTCGGCGAAGTCTGTGAATATCAAGATGCCGCCGTTGTAATGGGCCGAACCGTGGATGTAATTGATGGCGTGAGGCATCCGCCGACGCGGCCCCCACGGTATCTCCGGAACGACGGCGGATAAGGAAACCATTTGAGCTAAAAAAAGTCCCACTTTACTCACGACAAAGTCGTCCGCGGGAAGGTCGTCTTCCGCCTCCGTCCGAGGCGAACGATAGAGAACATTCTCGAACCAGATCGGCTGGCCCGTGGCGGGGTTGCATCCGGTCGCCCACGGATGTTGTGGCGAGATCAATCCGGCGGGCAGCGGTCGAAAGCGCGTGATGTCCAGGACGCGCAGAATCCCATGCGCATTGTGAACCATTTGCCAGCCCCACACCCAAGGGATCCTGAGGAAATACGCCCTCGTCGGACTCTCTCGGCGTCGGGTCAGCGCTCGGAAGGTTGACGTTCGCTCAGGCCGAGACATCGGACGAAACCCCCTGCCTGCGCCCGCGATCGCCTCCCCATTTCAAGAACGGCTTGCTCAGTGCCCGACGCAAACTGCCGAACCAGCCCAGAGCTTTAAGCGAAGGCAACATCAAACCGATCTTGCCGCCTTCACCCCAACGCTCGAAGTCGCCGTGCAGTAGATAAACTTCCCAGAGCGTGTCGTCCGGATCGGCAACCCAGAATTTGGTTTGGTGTGCGTAGCAACAGCGCACGTCGTCTTGCCGAGACGGTCGATAGCCCGCCTCTTCGAGCCGACGTTGGACGGTCAACAATTCTTCCATTGACTTCACGCGCAACCCCAGATGGTTCAGGGGCCCACCTTTGACCGCGCGCTGAGGCTTGAGAGATAGCACCAGGGGCGGTTCTTCCAACTCGAACTTGGCATAGTCGGCGTAGGACTTTACCGCCGCTTCTCCGAGCAAAGCCCGATAAAAGGCGAGCGAGCGCGGCAAGTCGCTGACATTGAGGGAAACGTGAAATTTCACCATTTCGGTCGCCCCAGACGGCGTCCGATTCCCCACACCTGCCGTCTCTGCAATCGTGGTCATCGCGTATCTCCCAAATGAGGATTGTTTATGGGCAAAATTGGCCGTTGCACCTGTTCCACTCCCGCAGCGGGGCAGTCATTCTGACACTTGTTATAACGTAAGAATGTTGAACGGCAAGACAGGGAGAGCGATTTTTTCTCATCGTGAGAAGAGAGAGTTCCTCGTTCCCACGCTCCGCGTGGGAACGCACGGCCCACCGCGCTGCGGCGCGAGACGCGCTGCGGAGCGAGCGCGCTGCAGAGTGAGCGCGCTGCAGAGTGAGCGCGCTGCGGCGCGAGACGCGCTGCGGCGCGAGACGCGCTGCGGCGCGAGACGCGCTGCGGCGCGAGACGCGCTGCGGCGCGAGACGCGCTGCGGCGCGAGACGCGCTGCGGAGTGAGACGCGCTGCGGAGTGAGGCACGCTGCGGAGTGAGCGCGCTGCAGAGTGAGCGCGCTGCAGAGTGAGCGCGCTGCGGAGCGAGACGCGCTGCGGCGCGAGACGCGCTGCGGAGTGAGGCACGCTGCGGAGTGAGCGCGCTGCGGAGCGAGCGCGCTGCAGAGTGAGCACGCTGCAGAATGAGGCACGGGACGCAGAGCGTCCGCACTTGCGTTCCCACGCAGAGCGTGGGAACGAGGAGACGAGGGTGAGAGAGATCCTCGTACCTCGTGTAGATCCGATGGATCTTCGAGCGCGGGAACCTATTTCGCTTTAACCTTCTCGAAGCGCATCAAATAATTCTCTTCGAGAAACGTCTCTTCGCCGACCTTCTTGAAACCGGACGAGACGATCTCTTTCTCCACCGTTTCCCGATTGGCCCGCACATGGCTCAAGAGCCACTCGCGGGTCTTGCCGGGAATACGGTGAAAATCGACGACGACCAATTGTCCGCCTTCGCGCAGGGCGCGGTGGATCGAGTCCATCGTCTTGATGGGAAACTCGAAATGGTGATAGGTGTCGCAGATGAAGACGCGATCGACCGAATTGTCCGGCAACTCCGTGGAGATCTGCTTGCACACGATGCCTTTGACATTTTTGACACCGGCCTTATCGCAACTTTCTTCAATGTGTTTGATGAACTTCGGCGCGATGTCCACGGCATAGACTTGGCCCTTGTCGCCGACCTCGGAAGCGAAGAGCCGTGTGAATAGTCCCGTGCCCGCCCCCACATCGGCCACTGCCATGCCTGCCTTGAGCTTGCATGCTGCCACGATCTGCTTGCGTTTGGCGAACACCTCGCGGCTCTCGCCCTCAAACTTGCCGACGAAGTCCTTGACGTCTGGATTTTCAAACTGTTTGTTAATGCCCGGTCGAACGCTCTTGTCCTGAGCTCGGAGGCTTAAGCCGACAAACAAACCCAAGGGCAGAACAAGTGCGGCGCGGAGGATTCTCATGGCTGACTCCGAAAGATTGAAATAGGACTCCTACGAGCAGAGTATTCCGCCGTCGAGAACCAGCAAGGGGGTGGCATTGTCCCTCGAACGGGCTTCGGTCTCCCGTCGAGCTTTACCGTACTCGGAAGCGGAGAAAGGTGATGTGGATTGGTTGGCTCGGAGGTCGGCAAGGGGGTCAAAAAGTCTTTCGGGTTGGGGCGATGGGCGATTCTGGGCAACTTGGGCGAAGGGCGAGGGCGAGGGCGATGACAACCCGAAGAACTTTTTGACCCACCTTGGAGCCGATGCCTCTCAGGGCGCGAGAATCTCTTCTCGTCCCAAGAGGGCGATGCGGCGCGGGGCAAGCGCCGCGTCTAGCACCCCAGGCGAAACTCGGGTGCGATCCGGCTAGGCAGTCGCCGGTTTCCGATTAAATCTCAACGCCTCATCGAGGCGTTGTGGTTGAAATACGACATAAGTAAAAGCACTTTCGGTGCCAAGATGGGAACGATGGGCAGTATATCGCCTAACATTAAGACAAATAAGTATTTGTAGATTTCGACACTCGTTGCGTCGAGAAGCGAGGTGTCTGCAAAAGTGTCGGATTTGTCGGCAGTGTGCCGGAATTTCCGGCACTCGCTTGCGGTTTCGTAAGCATCGAGATACCGCAAGCGAGGCATTTGGCTCACTTGGCGGCAAGGCCGAAGTCACCCTTGAGATCGCGCCAACAGCTGTGGATGTGATTGGCGGGATTGCCTGCCGAGTCGCTCTGGACGTTGAGAAACTCGATCAGGAAAGTCGGTCCCTGAACGCTGTAGGTATACGGCTTGCCCGATTTCTTGTCTTCTTGAGCGAAGGCGAAGTGAATCTTGTCGATGCCTCCATCTTTGACCGCGGCCAATTCCGGCTCGGCCACCTCGGGCGGCATGCGCTCGGCGTAGGAGTGGATCAACTTCATCAAGAGAGCGCGTTGTTTCTCGGTCAATTTGGAGGCCGCGATCCCTTTCGGTTCGCCGACGTGAGCGGCGGGTTTACCCTGTTCGATCTCTGCCATCAGCCGCGCTTGTCGGGCTTCTTTCTTCTGTTCGTCGGTCAGCGAGGCAAAAAGCTCCTGCGCCAAATCCTCGGCTTCCGGCAATGTGCGTTGGCCTAGCTTCGGTCCCTTCGCCACCTCGTTCTTGAGGAGGGCAGGGTTGGCACCGAAGAAAGCCGGGGTCGAGGCCACAATCTTGCCTCGCTCGACGACGAAGTTAAGCGAGAGATGATGCCCCTCGATGCGCCAGCCCCATTTGCCGGCCTTGGAAGGCGTGCCGAAGATGCTGACGAAGTACCACTCGGGATTGCGGACGTTCTCGCCGTTCTTCTCCAATTGAGCCAGCACTGCTTCGAGGCTCATAATCGTGGTGGCTTTGAGGAACCCGCTGCCGCTGGTTCCGGCGCGTAACAATGCCTTGGCCATGTCCTTCTGTTCGCGGTTCATGTCCACGAAGCGCAGCCCTTTGCGCAACGGCTTCTTGTCTTTTTGCAGCGGTACGAACCACCAATTGGTGCGCTCCTTCGCGTCGAAGCCGAATAGCGCCTTGCTCTTTTGGTCGTCCGTAAAGCTGTTGACGAGCTTGTCGGCGGCATCGGACATGCGCACCCCGGCGCTGTCGGCCTCTTTACTGAGCCCGACCGCCGCTGCCAATCCGGCCGCCAACAGTCCCACGAGTAACAAATGCTTGCGTTTCATAAGTGGTCCTTGGGTGATTCGATTCTGGTTAGCCGCGATGCGGAGGGGAGTGCGGGCAACGCGCTCCGCTCCGCGTCGCGGCTAACCGCTTTTTCTCACAGCGTCGGGCCGATCGCCCACGGAGCGAATTCCTCTTCACCGACACCGTTGACCTCACTCTTGGTCTTCTTGCCGCTGGCCACGGCTAAAATCTCCTCGAAGATCTGCCGCCCGACTTCCTCGACCGGCGTGCCGTCGAGAATAACGCCGGCGTTCACGTCCATATCGTCGATCATATGTTCGTACATCGGCGTATTGGTGGCCACCTTGATCGACGGAGCCGGTTTGCAGCCGAAGACGGAACCGCGTCCGGTCGTGAACACCAATACGTTCGCACCGCCGGCCACGATGCCGGTCATGCTCACCGGATCGTAGCCTGGCGTATCCATGACTACGAAACCTTTCGCCTTCACCGGCTCGGCGTAACCGACGACATCGACGAGAGCCGTGCTGCCGCCCTTGGCGATGGCTCCCAGCGATTTCTCATAGATGGTTGTCAAGCCGCCCTCTTTGTTGCCCGGCGAAGGGTTATTGTTGATCTCGGTGCCGAAAATGCTGGTGTACCACTCCCACCATTTGATGCGTTCGATCAGTTTCTCGCCGACTGCCCGACTCACAGCGCGGCGCGTCAGCAGATGTTCCGCTCCATAAATCTCCGGCGTCTCTCCCAGAATGCTCGTCCCTCCCTGTGCGACGAGGAGATCGGAAGCGACGCCGAGGGCGGGATTGGCCGTCACGCCGCTGTTGCCGTCCGAGCCGCCGCAATTCGTGCCGAGAACGATCTTATCCGCCGACAAACGAGATCGTTTAGCATCGTTGACCTGCGGCAGCAATTCGGCGATGGCACGCACGCCGGCTTCAATCGTCTTGCCGATGCCGCCGCACTCTTGAATGCTCAGCACTAAGGGAGCCTTGCGCGAACCGTTCAACTGGATCAAATGCTGATGCTCGATCAAGTGCATTGCCTGCCCCGTCTCGCAGCCGAGGCCGATGAGAATGTACGCGGCCACATTGGGATGCTTGGCGAAACCAGCAAGGGTGCGGTCCAGCTGATTGTGATCCGCGCCTCCGTACTGCATGGCACAACCGGCTTTGTGCGTGATCGCCACCACGCCATCGACATTCGGATACGGTTTCAACAAGTCGGCGGCGCGAAAGCGTTCGGAGATGTACTTACTGGTGCTGGCCGAGCAGTTGACGGTACTTATGAGAGCGATGTAATTGCGGGAGCCATAGCGTCCGTCGCCGCGGTCGTATCCCATCCAATAGCGCACGATCGGCGAGCCGGGGATGTCAGTCCCCGGAGGAATCGGTGCCAGCGGACAATCGCGGCAGAAAGCGTAATCGCGCTCGAAGGCGTCGGCAGCGACATTGTGAACGTGAACCCAATCGCCCGGCTCGATGTTCTCGCGGGCAAAGCCGATGATCTGGCCGTACTTGGTAATCGCCTCGCCTTTTGGGATAAGGCGCAGGGCGATCTTATGGCCAAGTCCGATCCGTTGACTCAGCGCAATCGTCGTCCCCCCATGGTCGAATCGCGTCCCGGCTGGCAGCGGCTGCGCGGCCACGGCGATATTATCCAGCGGGCGCAGGTGGACGGCAATCTCAGAAAGCGCGACGGTGGACATGAAACGACGACTCCAAGAAGCGCGGCGGGAGGGTTCCCATTAGAATACGGATGGCGAGGTCGATTGCAAAGGAGTGAATCGTCTCTGTCGGAGCCGGAAGCGTAAGCGACGGGTTCGTACTGCCGTCGCTCTACGATTCCGGCTCCGACGGATGGGACCAGCGGGCGAGGTCCGCGTCACGCTTGGAGGTTTTGGAGGATCTCTTTGCGTGAGACCAGACGATGACCGCGGCACTCGTCGATGTGCAGGGCCTTGAGGAGTCGGCGGCGCAACTCGCTTTGGATCTGCTCGACGGCGTTGGCGGACGCGCTCAACAACGGGATGGTGCCGCCGGCGCGGCGATCGTGGCCGCCGGCGCGACCGAGCTTGCCCACCACCTGGCGCAACATCTCCCCGGCGCGGGCGTTCTCCGCCGCGCTGCGTACCGAGAGAATCAATTTTTCTTCATATACGCCGGCACATACCGCCCAGTCGATCTCCTCGAAACGGATGAGGAAATCGACCACCTCGGCGGCCAATTCGGGTTGCGGCAGTTCGTTGACCCAGCTGATGATGAGCCGATCGTAAATAAACGAGCTTTGCAATGCGTGCAGGATGCACTCAAAATGGCTCTGTGGCAGACGCGCGTTGCGGATGCGCGCCAGAAGATCTTTCGATGCCAAGGGATAGAGATACAGCAAGGCGCTGTCGTCCAACGAGCTTGCTTCGCGCGGATAGCCGCTCAACTCGGTCTCGATGCCATAAAACAGAGCGGTCGCCAAGCGCGGCGGCAGTTCGATGCTCTGCTCCATGAGATAGCTGGCGACCAACGAGCAGGTGGCACCGAGCGTGCGGCGAACATCGACGAAAGGCACATTGTCGAGATCGCCGGGCGTGTCGTGATGGTCGATAACGGCGTACAAGGGTACGCAGGGATCGAGGTTGTGCCGGCCAGTGTTCGGCTGGCTGTCCACCATGACGATGGCGTCGCCATCGTGCCAGCTGGCTTTCTCGACGGGTATCAACTCGATGTCGAGGAGATCCACCATCGCGCGATTTTCGGCGCGGCTAATGAGTCCATCGCGCGTCAAGCGCGTCCGTTTGCCCAGGACCGATTCGACCAGATGAGCTAAGCCCATCATGCTGCCGAGACTGTCCGGGTCCGGATGCACATGCGAAACGAAGGTGACGGTGGCCGCCTCCTTCAAGCCTGCCAGAAAGCGATCGGAACGTCGGTTGAGCGAAACCTTACCATTCAATCCGGAGTCGGCGCTGCGACGCGCCATGACGGTGTTTCCTCCAACGGAAGCAAAGTGGGAGAGGATTGCTTTGCACTGAGCGTTCGATTCGTCGCGGGGCGGAAGGACAAATCAACGAAGCGAACGGTACTCTTCCCACTTTGAATAGAATTATAACTCGGTATCAGACTCGCGCCAAGAACGACCAATCTATCGCTTCGCCGTCACGGTCCACACAACCGGACAAGTCAGTTGGGCATTCTATCAAAAAAATCGGCCCCTACCTCTTGCCCGGACACTTGGGGCCGCTGTTCGCGCGTACAATGTCAATGTCGGCGAACGAGTAAGGGGCATTGGGATCGGTCGCGGCTCTTGACTCTGCTTCCTCGCACTTCACATGCCGAAGTCGATTCCCGTTCGTTCTCTGTGGAAGCCCTCTCTGGGTCAACGAAAACTCTTGCAGCAGGAGCCAATCATGTCGAATCCATTGCTTCTGATTGCGTCGCCCGTTCTTGGCGTGTCGAGCCTCGAGCGCAAATCGTTCGGAGGTAGGATCGAGCCGTTTGCCCAGGAGACGCAAGGAAACAGCGCGTCCATCTCCGTGGCGGATGAATCGGACTTACCTCCCGGCATCGCGTCGATGGACCATTGGCTCGATCTCAATGGCTAACCCGCGCGTGTTCACGATCATAACGCGATTTGAAGCGTGGAGCAAGAGTCAGCCGGACGAAAGCTCGGGAAGCCGCTTGCGTAGCTGCATCCGCTGCGGATTAGTTAATTTGCGCGCGGGTGCGGCGATGGCGCTATCGAGAGCCAAGGCTTTGAGAGCGTGTCGTCGGGCTTCCTCGTCGTCGCCCGATGCGAAATATGCCCGCGCCAATTCGTAGTGCAGCACCGTATCGTGGGGATCGTTGGGGAGATAATCTTCCAAGACTTTGGCTGCCAAACGATATTGTTCGCGCACGCTTTTCGCGCGGGCCTCAAGGAGTTGGGAGTCGGCTTTGCTCTTTCGCAGCTGTTCGATATTGGCTTGAAGGATCTCGGCGTAGCGCGTGCGGATGCGATATTGGACCCAATAGCCCTCCGCGCCGCGCGGATCGAGTTGCACGGCTCGACCGCCGTGAAGGAGAGCCTGCCGGGCGATGGACAGTTCTCTGGCCGTTTTCAAGGTCGTCATGTCCCAAATGAGATTGGTCCACCACGCCAGCTGGACTTCGATGCGGGCGTCGTCCGGCGTCCATCGCGCCGCTTGTTGCAGACGTTCGACGACGCCTTTCTGAATGAAGTTCACCGGATAATCGCGGAGGCCTGGGGCACGTTCGGACGCCGGCTTGGCCATTTCTTTTTGGAAGAAGTCGATGGCTTGCAGGGCATCGCGCATGAGTTCGTCGCCCACCAAGACGGGATAGAGAATGTAGACGCCGTAACCGAGAAAGAGTCCGAGGAAAATCGGCAACGGCAGAATGAAACTGGCTCCGACTCGATCGAGCCAAGCCAGCGGTTTTACATCGGCGGAGTTCAGGGCCAGGGCGGCGGCGATCCACAACATGCCGGCCACCGAGGGAAAGCCGATGCCGCCGGAGACGCACAGATTAAGCAACAGTGCGCCGAGTCCGGCTGTCAGCGCCAAATTGCGGACTCGCCGAGGCCAGTCCAAATGCTCGAAAAAGGCGAAGGCCGCGAACCAAACCACCGAACGCAAACCTGCCGCGTACATCTCGGACCAGATCGTACTCGGTGCAGCCGTGTTGACGCGCAGCACGAATCCGAGCAAAAGTCCGAACATGCCGCCGACGTAATACTCCCAGCGAATCGGCCTGTGCGTTTCCTCATCGTTCTGGAGGGACAGCGGAGAGCGATCTTCCGGTTCGCTCTGCCGCATCGGGCCGATACGTTCGCTTTTTAGGATGTTTACAAACAATCCCACGAAAGCCGTCAGCAACGCCGCTAGCGCGAAAATGCCGCAGGTCGCCCCTATCTCCAACGCGAAGTTGTGCGGATCCTTGATCTTCTCCTCGGCTTTCGCCGGCATGAAGCGGGTATATTGTTCGCCGAAATTGCCGGGACCGACACCCAACCAAGGCCGTTCGCCGAGCATGCTCCACGTCGTGCGCCAATACTCCAATCGTTGCGAGACCGTGTTGTTACTCTTGCCCGTAAGCCCTGCTAACCACTCGTTCCGCGAGGTGGCATAGATCATCCCAGCGGCGAGCAACAGGCCAACCAACGACAGAATCGCATGAGCGCGCAGCCAACTTCGGCACAAGAACATGCCGAGAAGCACAGCGGAGGCGATCGCACCCAACAGCGCGCCGCGACTATGGGTCAGCCACAGCGCGGCCAATCCCACGATGGCACACAGAGCCGCCAATGCCGTTTGCCATCCCGGCACTTTTGCGCGCCAACAAACCGCAACCGCTCCGAGAAGGCCCGGCAGCCAGAGTACGAGATAGCCGGCGTAGCTATTGGGATGAGCGAACGGGCCGTAGATATTGTTTTCCATTGCCCGAAGGCGCAGCTGCTCGAGGAAAGCCTCGCCGGCGTCTTGGCGGCCGGGGTTCTCTTCAGCCCATTTGGCGCGGAAGGCTTGCGGATCTTCGGCCAAACGACGATTGTTGGGGATCTCGACGAATTCCTGATAGATACCCTGCGCCGCCAAGGCCGTGGCACTGGCCAGGACCACGGCAAACAGTCCTTGTTGCTCCATCGGCGTCACCGCCAGCTGGCGCACTACGAAAAATGACACGAACAGGCCGAACCACTCCCAGGCGATCAATCGCGCCGGAAACTTATATCCCGCCGCCATCTCCGCGCTGAGGAAGACGAGCGCGACGACGATTAAGAGTGCCGCTTGTACGATGCCGCCGTGCCAACCAATTACTTGGCGTGCGAGATGCGTCGGCTCCCCGCTCGTCGGAGTTGGGCGCAGCCAATAGCGCCAGGCAGCCCAGCCGACGGCGGCGAGAAGCCACAACAGCGTCAGCACCATGCCCCACGGATCGGTCAATGAGGCGGCCAAACCAGCATCCTCGCCGAGTACCAGAGGCCGAGCCACGATCAGCGTCGTTGCCAGCGACAATAACAACCGGCGCAGTAACTCCGGGCCGGAAGAAGCCAGAACAGCTCGGTGAGGCGTTTCGACCTTGGCGGTCGGCGCTGCTTTCGACTTAGATATGCGTGTCGTGGCGCGACTCCTTGATGGCGAATTCCATGACGGCGAGCGCAATCCACCAGAAGGCGAGTTGCCCCAAGACGAGCATCGCCGCCCGCGCTTCGCTTACGGCATAGACTATCAGCCCGCTCGCCCCGCTGGCTAGCGCCAACAGATAAATCGTTCGCACCGCCGTCCACTTCGACAGACCGCGATCCGCCAGGCGGTGCGAAAGATGCTGCTTATCGGCGTGAAAGGGACTGCGTCGTTGCGAGAGTCGAAGGAGAACCACCGAGGTCAAGTCGTAGCACGGCACGGCCAAGATGCACGGCGCGGCCAACCACGACCACGCCGGCGCACTTTCGTGCAGAACCACTTGCAGACTACCGAGTCCGAGGGTGAAGCCGAGAAACGTACTCCCGGCGTCGCCCATGAAGATGCGGGCGGGGGGGAAGTTGAACCACAGAAAACCCGCTAAGGCCCCCATTATCGCCACATAAGGCATCCAGTCGACTCCTTCGGACCAGGCGAGGATTCCGAGAAACCCTGCCGCGATCCAGGCTACCCCAGCGGAGAGCGCATCCATATTATCGAGCATGTTGAAGGCGTTGATAAGTCCCGCGATCCACAGAACCATCGCGGTGCGGACAAACCAGGCTTGCGGCGGCAAACAGAATCGAACGGCAACAACTGCCACGCCCAGCTGCACGGCGAGGCGCAATTGCCACCGCAACGGTCGAAAATCATCGAGGAAACCCAACACCACCACGGCCGCTCCCAGCGCCGGTTCCCAGACGGTCGGGGAGACCCGAAAGCCGAGGACCGAGAGCGCCGCGAAGATGGCCAAACCACCGGCGCGCGGCGTCGGCACGGTGTGAACCTTGCGTTCGCTGGGATAATCGACCAAACCCAGACGCGGTGCCCAGCGGATCAACAGCGCCGTCAACAGCCACGATACTGCCAGCGGGCAAACGAACCACCAAGCCAACGACCACAACCACTCGGGTACGCTCATCCGCCGCCCTCTTCGCGCAAACGTTGGCGATAATACTCGCGGGCTTGCTGTAGGAATTCGTGAACGCACGGCAAGCGATAATCGGCATAGGTCCACGGCCACGGCTCAAACGCGCCGGCAGTGTAGCGCAGCGTCACTTCGGCGAAAATGCCGTCGCGCAAGTAAATGCGGTGGGATTGATCCTTCGTCGTCGCCAACAGAAACTTACCGAGAACGAGCAATCCCGGATCGAGATTGACCGGCCGGGGTTCGGGAAAAAGAGCGGTATCGGCCAGTTCGTGTTCCAGTGCGTTCGTTTGCAGCTTTATCTCGGCCAATCGATCCGGCAGCACGAGCCGCTCGAAGGCGAGGAAGCCCTTGCGCAAATTGCTCCCCATACTTGCTTCGTAATACTTGGTTTGATTGAAAACGAACGGCTTGCTGGCGAGTCCGACCGGCCCAAACTTCGCTTCCAATCGTCCTTGAGCCCAAGGAACTATCTCTTCGTGCCGTGTGAAGACGGCGACGACGAGCAAAGCGGGAACAGGAGAGCGTGGTTCGGCCATAGGGATTCTGAGTCATCGGTGCTGGGAATAACCGTGTATCGTCGATATATCACGTTGCCCCTTATTTGGTCACTCCCTCTCATCGTCGCCGTCTCCGAGGCCTACATTTCGTGCCGTTGCGCTCGCTCCGGTCGGACTCAACGGGCAGCGGGTTGAAACCGCGGGAGCGATTGGATGGTAGACTTCGATGACTACCTCACGCGGAGGATGGACCATTATGGGGCGGCGCGATCTGTTTTTTTGGACGCTAATCGGCGTTGGGGCGTTCGCCCTCGTCTCGGGTTTGCTTTCATCAAGCCGAACGAATTCGGCGGCTCACTTCGACGGGAAAGCCTATGAAGCGCCCGATTTCGTTGCCATCGTGGGGCGTGTCGATGCGTCGTTTCGGCGCGACTGGACGGCGGGACACGTTGCCGCCGCGCCGCGTGCCGACGATTTGCTTGTCGCGCGCCGGCTGGCTTTGGGGTTGATGGGAACCATTCCCTCGTTGGAAGAGATTCGATCCTTCGAGTCGCTGCCCCGCGATGGGCGTCTGTCGTGGTGGATCGAGCGCATCCTGCACGACCTCCGTTTCACCGACAATTTTGCCGAGCGATTTGCCCGCGCCTTCGTCGGCACCGAAGAGGGCCCGTTTATCTTTTATCGCCGCCGTCGCTTCGTCGCCTGGTTGGCCGAGCAGTTTGCCGCCAATCGCCCCTACGATGCGATGGTCCGCGATTTAATCGCTTCTGAGGGTCTGTGGACCGATAAGCCGGCAGTGAACTTTCTCAGCGTCACCGTGCAAGCGGACAACAACAATCAACCCGATCCGATCCGATTGGCCGGACGAACCGCGCGGGCATTTCTCGGGCTGCGTCTGGACTGTGCCCAATGCCACAATCACCCCTACGCCGAATGGAAGCAGAGCGATTTTCAGGGACTGGCCGCCTTCTTCGGGCAGACGCATCTGGGCTTCACCGGCATTTACGATGGGTCGGGCGAATACCGAGTGAAGGCGCGCGGTTCGGACGAAATGCGCGAAGTGGCTCCGCGCGTACCGTTTGCCGCCGAGTTGTTGCCCGAAGACGGCAGTCGGCGTCGGCGTCTGGCTGCCTGGATTACCGAGGCCAACAATCCCTATTTTGCCCGCGCCGCCGTCAATCGCGTCTGGGCGCTCCTGTTCGGCAGACCATTGGTCGAGCCGGTCGATAATTTGGAGACCGATGGGCCAATACCTCCGGTTCTCGACCTGTTGGCCGACGATTTCGCCGCCCACGGATTCGATGTTCGGCATCTCGTTCGGGTTATCGCCAGCACGGAAGTCTTTCGCCTCGACAGCGCCGCCGACCATCCCCTCCACGAGACCGAGGAGAAAGCCTGGGCCGTCTTTCCCCTGGCGAGATTGCGTCCCGATCAAGTGGTCGGCGGCATTCAACAGGCGGCGTCGGTCGCCGCGCTGAATGCCGAGTCGCACCTCTTTTTCCGCCTGATTCGTCACGGCCAACGCCACGATTTCGTGCAGCGGTATGGCGATACGGGGGAGGACGAATTCGACGGCCGAGGCGGTACCATTCCGCAGCGTCTGTTGATGATGAACGGCGATTTGCTTCGCGAGAAAATCAACGATTCGCCTCTCAACGCCGGCCGA
This sequence comes from Planctomycetota bacterium, assembly GCA_021807595.1. Taxonomy (GTDB): domain Bacteria; phylum Planctomycetota; class Planctomycetia; order Gemmatales; family Gemmataceae; genus JAJPHU01. Next base: position 19,358 of record JAKBCS010000094.1, read on the forward strand.
CAAATCTCGTGGATGGCGGCCGACGATGCCCAAGCCGTGGAAGCCGCCTATCTGACCGTCTTGACGCGCCGTCCGACCCCGGAAGAGAGCCGCTATTTCTTGCGGTTCCTCGCCGAATCAAAGCTAAACCGCGCCCAATGCTTCGAGGATATTTTCTGGACGCTGCTCAATGCGACGGAGTTCTCATGGAACCATTAAGCGATATTTGCCATGCAAATCGTCGTCAATTTCTGCATCGCGCCGGTCTGTGTGGCGCGGCGTGGCTGACGCCCCTCGCACATCTGTTGGCCCGCGCCGCGGAAGGCGAGAAACGGCGTAAACCGGCCCAGTCAATCCTCGTGCTTTGGCTACAGGGCGGACCCAGTCAGCTGGAGACGTTCGATCCGCACCCGAATACCGACATCGCCGCCGGTACCGTCGCCATTCCGACGGCGGTCAAGAACGTGCAATTCGCCGCCGGGCTCGAACGCACCGCCGAGGAGATGCCTTCGCTGGCGCTCATTCGTTCGATGGTGAGTAAGGAGGGCGATCACGAGCGCGGCGTTTACACCATGAAGACCGGTTTTCGTCCCGATCCGACGATACTCCATCCCTCGATCGGTGCCGTCTGCTGCCACGAGTTGCCGGAGGCGGGCGTGGACATACCGCGCCACGTCAGCATTTTACCGGCGCAATGGCCGTCGCGCGGCGGATTCCTCGGCGACGGCTACGACGCCTTCAAGACCGGCGATCCCGCCCAAAACGTGAGCGATACGCATTCGCGCGCTTCGCGCGAACGCGACGAGCAACGGTTGAAACATCTGGAAGTCGTCGAGAACGCCTTCGCGCGCGGGCGAGCGGGACGAATCGAGACGACCGGCCACCGCGAGACGATGGAGCGCGCCCGCAGGATGATGACTTCGGAACAACTGAAGGCGTTCGAGGTGGCACGGGAGCCTTTGGCCCTGCGGCGCGCCTATGGGGATACGCCGTTCGGGCGCGGTTGCTTGGCGGCTCGCCGCCTCGTCGAGGTGGGGGTTCGCTGCGTCGAGGTGACTCTGGACGGCTGGGATACCCACGTTAATAATCACGCCCTGCAAAGAAAACTCGTCGATATTCTCGATCCGGCCTTGAGCGCGCTGATACGCGACCTGCGCGAGCGCGATTTATTGCAACGGACCTTGGTTGTCGTGGCGGGTGAGTTTGGCCGCACACCGAAGATGAACGCCGTGGGCGGACGCGATCATTGGCCCAACGGTTTCAGCGTGGCGCTGGCGGGAGGCGGCATTCGCGGAGGCCGCGTCGTCGGCGAAACCGATCCCGAAGGCAAGCAAAAACCCTCCGAGCCGGTTACGGTCGGCGACCTACACGCTACTCTCCTCCAAGCGGTGGGCATCGACTCGAACAAGATCCATCGCGCGCCCATTGGCCGCACGGTTCGATTCAGCGAAGGCAAGCCGCTCGCCGACTTGTTGGAATAGCCGCCATGCGAACCATACCGCATCGTGCCGCCCAAGTGCTGGCCGTTAACAACCCGTCCCATAAGAGTGATTTCAGAGCCTGCCTCATAAGCCTCTCTCCTTCCTGTACTCAGGGAGAAGGGATTTTAGGAAAGACGCTCCGAGCCGAGACCGTGAGGGAGCGGGGACCAAACGGCCCGAAAAACCGCTCCCTCACGGTCGCGGCTCCGAAACAACTACCTGCAGAGACATCCTCTCAGACTACTCGCTCTGTCCGCGTTTACCGCGATGAGATATTCGGGGAAGTGACAAACCGAGTGTCCCTCCGTCGATCGCTCGAAGTCAGAGGCGACCATCGGTATCGTCGCGCCGACATGAGCTGCGCGCTCCGCGGCGGGCGAAGTCGGCGACGATTTGGCGCACAACTTGCCATATGGTTTGGTTTTGCGCTTTGTGCTGAATGTCCGGCTCTAGCAAGCAAATGCAGAATGCGGAATGTTCCACGCGCGGGGGGGCATGAAGGGGGGGGAAAATGACACCGACAACCCCTCGTCTCGGTGGTTCGTAGCGTACAATTGGAGAGCAAGTCAACCACTGCTTCGCTCGTAGGAGGGTAGCGACATGCTGGTATTAAGTCGAAAGTTAGGCGAGAAGATTTACATCGGTAACAACATCTGTATTACGGTCGTGGATATCGACCGGGGCAAGATTCGCCTGGGTATCGAGGCACCGCGTGACGTGCCCATTTACCGTCAGGAACTCTTGCCCTTGAAAGGCGCCGAGGTTCCTACCTCGAATGCCGCCCCGGTACCTCACTAGGGTCGTTCGGTTGCGAACGCCCAATCGAGACGTTCTACCGCCGGTTCGTTTATTCGTCTCGGCTTCGGCGTCTTTGCTTGCAGAACAGGCCACGCGCACATTCTTCGAGCAGGCAGTGGGGTCATCACAGGGACAGTGATACGGAATCATCGGCGGAGGGAGGCTCAAAGTCTTGAGACTCCCTCTGCCGTTTTCAGTCCAGAACCCTATTTCTCCTCCATCGCTTCCTTGATCGGCTGGATGAAGAAAGACTGTGGCGGGTTCTTGGCGGCTCCCAGTTTAGCAGCGTGTTCCTCGGCCTCGTGTCGTTTGGGATAGTCGAACTTCGCCACGCACTGATTCGAGTTGTTGAACACTCCCCAAATCACTTTCATGCGCACTTGCTTCGCCACGCGCGTCCGCTTGGGTTTCGCCGCCTTGACGGGAACTTTCTTCTTCTTCTTGGGCGCTTCTTCTACTTCCTCTTCCGTCTCTTCGCCTTCCTCTTCCTCCTCGCCGTCGTCGGCTTCGTCGCTTGCTTCGTCGTCGCCTTCTTCTTCTTCGTCTTCGGTTTCGTCCTCATCCTCTTGCTTGCGGCGCTCGGCCGCGTCGTAATCCGCTCGCAGATCCTTGCGGTTGAGAATTCGTCTGGCCATGGCTTTTCTCCTCCAGAGCTATTTCGCTCCACTATCTCACGCCGTCACGGGCCTGAGATCGCATCGTGACTATAAAGTTATTCGCCTTGTGTGAACGGGACAAGAGCGGTCCAAATCTAAACCGCTCGATTATCGTTCGATCGGCTCGTTGCGATGATGGCGGCGAGTCGTTTCTTGTATGGTGTCAATGAGTTACGGATGGTCGAAGTAAGTGCATTTGGTTCGATGGGCCGACGAAGTTTCGCTAGTCTTTGCTGGCCTCGCGAGCATCTCGTCACCCAATCGCGGATTGCTGCGTTCAAATCACTTCGCCGCAGTTGGAGCATTTGACCGGAGCCGGGGACGCCTGCTCTTCCAGCCGAAGCCGATTCAAAAGTCACCGTTCAACTCCGCTTCCAACGCTCATGGTGGAGATTCTCCCAACTACTGGTTGAGTCGATTCGTCACGAGACTTCGGCCCAAATCGCTTGTCGAGCTTGGTGAGCTGGCTTGTGAAGCCGTCCGCCGACATCTTCGTGAAGCCCTCGTCGTGCATCGGATCGAGCGTGACCACCATCCTGACGAACTCGCCTGCCGAAAAGAACTCCACGACGATCGTGCTTTCATAAGGCTTGACGTCCGGCAGAAAGTCGATGACGTGTGTGAGCGTCAAGCGTTCGCAGGGCCTGAATTCGGCAAACGTGACGCGAGTCTCGTGTTCGGGCGGTCGTCCCATCTGCTTCATCACCGCGACCATTTCTGGCGTGTCAGCAATCATGTCATCGACACGAAGCCCGAGGCGCGGAGGATTTGCAGGTGACGGGACACGCCGGGCTGGTGAATCCCGGCCTTCTAAACGAGGTCGTTGACAGGCTGCTCACCGCCACGCAGTGCCTCGATGATACGGCGGCGCGTTGGGTCGGCCAGAGACTGGAATGCGTCTAAGTGCGTTTCCTGTATATACGCTAGAACGCCTACAACATCGCGTCAATGCAACGCTACGTTCGCGTCCGAGCCGACAGCACGACTCGGCCGACGTCAAAACCGTTCGCGAGAGGTGATTGGGGTGGTGCAAGTGCTGACGCAACTCGGCTCCCCAGAGCCGGATGCCGGTGAGAAAAAGTTCTATAGCCGTCTTGTCGCCCCGACAGGGGAGGCCAACGATTTCGCTGGATTTCTCAACCGGCGCGACCATCTGGCAACGGCCCGTGGGTAGTCCACAATCCCTTTGTCGCCTATCATAGTCGGCATGACCGAATCTCGGCGATTGAGTTGGAAAGAAGCGTTGTTGCTGGCGATGATTGTCGCCGCGGCTGCGGGCGCGCGTGCCGGCTATCTTGCGCGCTGTGCCGATTCCGCGCTTACGTCCGGTCCCCTACGAGTCGAGACGCCGTTGCCCGAATTGGATCGTCTCGTGGCCAATCTGAAGAATCAGCGATTTGTCTTGCCCACGGGAG
>JAKBCS010000095.1 GCA_021807595.1 Planctomycetota bacterium
TGCCGTGGCTCGCGCCGTGGCCCGCGCGGCGCACGACAGCGGCGTGGCCCGGCGGCGCGAGCGCGACATGCATTAGCCTTACAGCGCTACTCCCCCCTCTCCCCTGTACGAAGGGGAGAGGGGCCAGGGGTGAGGGGTTTGACGAAAACAAGCGGGTTCGGCTTAACAGTTGACGACGTTGACGGCCAGTCCGCCGCGCGAGGTCTCTTTGTACTTGTCCTTCATATCCACGCCGGTTTGACGCATCGTTTCGATGACGCGATCGAGCGGCACGCGATGGCTGCCGTCGCCGTGCAGCACCGCCAGGCGCGCCGCGTTGATGGCCTTGACCGCACCCATCGTGTTGCGTTCGATACACGGCACCTGCACCAAGCCGGCGATGGGGTCGCAGGTCAAGCCGAGGTTATGCTCCATGCCGATCTCGGCGGCGTTCTCGATCTGTTCGTTGCTGCCACCCAAGACGGCGGCCAAACCGGCGGCGGCCATCGAACAGGCCACGCCGACTTCGCCCTGACATCCCATCTCAGCCGCCGACAGTGACGCATTGCGCTTGTACAACATGCCGATGGCCGATGCCGTCAGCAAGAACGTCCGTACTCCGTTCGCATCGGCAGTGGGAACGAAACGACGATAGTAGGCCAACACGGCGGGGATAACGCCGGCCGCCCCGTTGGTCGGAGCCGTCACCACGCGCCCGCCTGCCGCGTTCTCTTCGTTGACCGCGAGGGCGAACAGGCTGACCCAATCGAGCGCGGCCAACGGATCGGCCACCGCCGATGGCGACTGCAAGGCGCGACACAACTGTCCGGCGCGACGGCGAACGTGCAAGCCGCCCGGCAGTTCGCCCTCGCCGCGGCAGCCGCGCTCGATGCACGCCTCCATCGTCGTCCAAATGGCATCGAGTCCGGCATCCAGCTCTTTTGCGGATCGCCAAACGGCTTCATTTGCGCGCACGATGTCGGCGATGGATAGGCCGGTGCGCCGGCCGAGAGCGAGCAATTCATTCGCCGAGTGAAAATCGCGAGGCACGACTTCCGGTCGTTCGTTCCCCGCCCCATGCCCCGCTGCCACTTCCTCTTCGCCGACCACGAAACCGCCGCCGACCGAGTAGAACACTGCCTCCGCCAATTCGAGATTCGACGGATCGTAGGCCGTAAACCGCAAGCCGTTGGGATGATACGGTAGCGATTCGTCTTCGTGAAACAAAAGATCCGTATCTTCGCGGAACACGACTTCGCGCCGTCCCACTAACCGCAACCGATGCTGCGCGCGGGCGCGGACAAACAACGGTTCGACGATTTCCGGATCGACGGTATCGGGTCGTTCGCCGGACAATCCCGCGAGAACGGCGCGATCCGTGCCGTGGCCGCGCCCGGTCAAGGCCAACGAGCCGTACAAATCGACGGTCACCCGGTCTGTCTGATCCAGGATGCCGGATGCTTCCAGTCTCTGCGCGAAACGGAGTGAGGCCCACATCGGCCCGACGGTATGCGAACTGGAAGGCCCGATGCCGATTTTGAAGAGATCGAATACGCTCAATGCCACGATCGTTGTACCAGAAAGAGAGACTTGCAAATTGGGGCGTCCTAGTCGATTGTAGGGAACGGATCCGCCATGACAAAGGGAGTACGCAAACTACAAATAACGCATCCGGTTCAACAGTTGTTTTCGACGAGGTGTCCATGCTCCAGTCCGATACATGTGTCATTTTTAATCCGTCTTCGGGGCGGGGGCGTTCGGCGCGTCGCTTGGCCGGCTTACAACGCGCCGGGGCCGAGCGCGCCGTCTTTTGGCCGACTTCCGCCGCAGGCCACGCCGAGGAGTTGGCCTTGCGCGCCGCCGAGGCCGGTTTCACCGTGGTGGCCGCCGCCGGGGGCGATGGCACCGTTCATGAAGTTGCCAACGGCCTGCTCCGTGCCGCTCGGCCCGACGTGGTCTTGGCCGTGCTGCCGGTCGGCTCCGCCAACGATTACGCCGACAGTCTGGGCGTCGAGGCCGAATGGTGGCAGCGCGCCGAACCGAATCTGCGCCCCCATGCCGTGGATGTTGGCGTCGTCCGCGCGCCGGAGAGAAGCCGCTACTTCGTCAACGGTCTCGGTCTGGGTTTCAACGGCATGGTGACGCGCGAATCGCGCCGCATCGCCTGGCTGCAAGGCGTCGCCCTGTACGGTCTCGCCGTGCTGCGCACCATTTGTTTTCGCTATCAATTGATCCCGATGCGTCTGACCATCGACGACGAAATCCGCACGACGCCGACGCTGGCACTGACCGTGGCGCTGGGCCGGCGCGAGGGCAACTTCGTGGTCGCGCCGCAGGCGGAATTGGACGATGGCTGGTTCGATTACCTCCACGCCGGCGCATTGCAGCGGAGGGATTTGTTCCGTCTGCTGCCCAGTCTCTTCGGCGGTCGGGGGTTGCCCCGCGATCGTGAGAATCTATGGCATGGCCGCTGCCGACGCATTCGCCTCCAAGCCGAATCGCCACTGGTCGTCCATCTCGACGGCGAACTCTTTTGCGTGCCCGAAGACGGGGTGCGCGAATTGGAGATCGAGTTATTGCCAAAAGCCCTGCGCGTGTTGAGCCGACTTCCCGAAAAACGCTGCTGATTTTTATGCTCCAAGTCGGGATAATAGAATGACGAGCGGGATCGCATCGGCACCCCAAGGAGGACGGCGATGAAAACCAACGCGGTTGCGGAAAGGCGCATTGATGCCGGGCGGAATGGGGTCGTGGGGGATCCGACCTGGGATATTGCGCTGCTGTTTCCTCATCAGGGACAGTGGAGCGTCGAGGAATATCTGGATTTGCCGAGCAATCGTCTCGTCGAATACGCCGAGGGCCGACTAGAGGTGTTGCCAATGCCCACCACCTTGCACCAGTGGATCGTCTTTTATCTCTGCCGGCTTCTGAACGATTTTGCCTCATCGCATCGGCTTGGTTTGACGTTGCCCGCGCCGCTGCGCGTGCGGATGTGGTCGGACAAGTTTCGCGAACCGGATGTGGTGTTCATGCTGACGGCTCATCGCCCTCGCGCCGGCAACGAGTTTTGGGACGGCGCGGATCTGGTGATGGAGGTGCTGAGCGACACGCCGGAGGATCGCCGCCGCGATCAGGTGGTCAAGCGCCGCGAATATGCCAAGGCCGGCATCGCGGAATACTGGCTCGTCGATCCCAAACAGAAACAGATAACCGTGCTGCGGCTCAAGGGCAAAAGCTACGTCATTCACGGTCGTTTCAAGGCGGGAAAGACAGCGAAATCGCATCTCCTGCCGGGCTTCGAGGTCGATGTCTCGACGGCGCTGGCGGGACCGTGAGATGAATGTCAGAGTGATTTTCGACGCCGTGTCGGACGGGGTAGAGCAAATACAAGTTTTCCCTAGAGCCTCAGCGGCCATTTTGCGATAATCCGACTCGCAAGTCGGTATTCCTTGAAACATGCGCGCGTGAAAAGGGGGACAATTGAGGCGCAAAATCATCGTTACCACTGCCAACGAAATTCAAGGACGCAGAATCGCGCGTCACTTGGGAATTGTCCGTGGAATCGTGGTTCGCGCAGCCGGGTTCGGTCGCCAGCTTTCGGGAGCAATCTCTGCAATTGGTGGCGGCAACATTCGTGAATTTGAACAGGTCTGCGAAGAGGCTCGCGCGGAGGCACATGCTCGCATGGTCGATCAAGCAGGAGAACGCGATGCGGACGCAACTCTGGCGATGCGTTACGATGCGACGCAATTTTATCCTGGAATCACTGAGATAATTGCATACGGCACGGCGGTCCAGTTGGAGCCAGTAAAGCAGCGATAGATCGCTGCTCCCTCTCCCATGTACTTAAGGCAAAGGGGCGAGGCGAGATGTCTTGGAAACGTCGAGCGCTATTGCCCGGATCCATCTCCTCGCGATTCCGACGACGCCACGGAGATAGACGTGCGGCGACAGGACGAGCAGGCGCTTGCCAAACTCGATGAGTTGCTCGGTCACGCATTACAGGGCGATATAATTTCAAAGAGCGGCTCCTGAAACCTAGACGAAGTTGCATCGGTCGCGTCGGTGCCCCAGGGAGAATAGCAATGAAAACCAACGCGGTTGCGGAAAGGCGCATTGATGCCGGGCGGAATGGGGTCGTGGGGGATCCGACCTGGGATATTGCGCTGCTGTTTCCTCATCAGGGACAGTGGAGCGTCGAGGAATATCTGGATTTGCCGAGCAATCGTCTCGTCGAATACGCCGAGGGCCGACTAGAGGTGTTGCCAATGCCCACCACCTTGCACCAGTGGATCGTCTTTTATCTCTGCCGGCTTCTGAACGATTTTGCCTCATCGCATCGGCTTGGTTTGACGTTGCCCGCGCCGCTGCGCGTGCGGATGTGGTCGGACAAGTTTCGCGAACCGGATGTGGTGTTCATGCTGACGGCTCATCGCCCTCGCGCCGGCAACGAGTTTTGGGACGGCGCGGATCTGGTGATGGAGGTGCTGAGCGACACGCCGGAGGATCGCCGCCGCGATCAGGTGGTCAAGCGCCGCGAATATGCCAAGGCCGGCATCGCGGAATACTGGCTCGTCGATCCCAAACAGAAACAGATAACCGTGCTGCGGCTCAAGGGCAAAAGCTACGTCATTCACGGTCGTTTCAAGGCGGGAAAGACAGCGAAATCGCATCTCCTGCCGGGCTTCGAGGTCGATGTCTCGACGGCGCTGGCGGGACCGTGAATGGGCCGGTTGTCGTAAGTCCCTAGTTGTCGAGTACACCTGGCAGGGTTCGAACCTGCAACCTTCGGTTCCGTAGACCGATGCTCTATCCAGTTGAGCTACAGGTGCAAAGGATTGATTTCCTCGGTGGGGAATCGTTTTGACTCTTCGTATCCCGCGAAATCATTCGACCTTTTTGATTCTATCGCATCCCGCCGGCATGGCAAGTCATTCTCCCAAACGGAGACGTGAAACGGCCGGGCCGATGGTTCGCCTTGACACCGCTTGACGGGCGGATATAGTGCCGCCCTTCCAAGAGGAGAATTTCACAAGCTGGCTCTTGCTTGTGCCGCGTGTCGGCTTGCAAGGGCGCGCAAGGACCAGTTCCGCCATGCCGGACACGACGACGACTGTGGCCCAACTCCGCGATGCGATGGCTCGCTTCGTTGCCGAGCGCGATTGGGAGCAGTTTCACAGCCCTAAAAATCTCGCCATGGCGCTCGCCGTCGAGGCGGCGGAGTTGATGGAACCCTTTCTGTGGATCGACAACGAGGCATCGCGCTCTCTGGCGCGCGAGACGGCGAATCTCAGGCCCATTGCGGATGAGATCGCCGATGTGGCGGGGTTAATTTTCGCTCTGTGCAACGCTTTGGGACTGGAATTGAGCGACATCGTGGCCGACAAAATGGCGCGCAACGTCCTCAAATATCCGGTAGACAAGTGCAAAGGCCGCTATCGCGTCGATGCGAATTGAAGGCAAGGGGGTGGATCGTGCGTTCTCGCCTCCTCACGGCGAAGGGCTTGCTGGCGGGTGCGTGTTTCCTGTGGACCGCCGCGCCGTTGCTCGCTCAACGCCAGGTCATCGCCACCTCCGTGCCGGTGACGACTTCGACATCAACCGCACCCGCTCCGTCGCCTCGCACCTCGGCAGTACAGTTGGCGAGCTATGTGCCCGATCCGCCTGCCGCATCGCAGCCCATGGAGCCGCATACGATCCTACCGCCGACGATCGCTTCCGCCGAACGGCTGCCTTTCGTCGCCCCAACCTCGGCAAATCCAGCGTCGGCGGCGATTCCAGCCACGATGCTGTCAGTCGAAGTGGTCGGTCCCGAACGGATTCAGCAGGAACAACCGCTCGCTTATGAAATCGTCCTGCGCAATCGCGGCACACAGACTCTCGCCGAGATTCACGTTGAGCAGCCGATGCCGGACGGCGTTCGGGTCGTACGAACCGAGCCGCCGGCAACTGCGCACTCCCATCGCTTGCTTTGGGACGTGCCTCGGCTCGAAGTCGGCGGCGAACGACGGCTCAAGGTCGAAGTGAATCTCGGCTCGGTGGGCGAATTGGAAGTGCGTCCTACCGCGACCTTTGCGAGCAGCGGTGGTTGGCACACCCGCGTGATGCGTCCGCCTCTCTCCGTGGAACTCAGTGCCGACCGGACGAAGGTGGCGCGCGGCGGGACGATTCACTTTACCATTCGGCTGGCCAATGGTGGTGAGGAGCCGATCCGCCACCTCAAGCTCTATGTGACGCTGCCGTCTGGGTTGCACAATCCCTTGGGGCCAAAAATGGTCAAGGTTCTCGACGATCTTCAACCGAACGAAACACGAACCCTTACGCTGGAGGCAACGGGCGTCGAGACCGGGACGTTTCGCACCCCTATTCGGGCCCAGGCCGATCTCGGTGTCGTGGCCCAAGCCCAATTGGATGCGATCGTCGTCGAGCCGACTTTATCCCTCAATGTGGAGGGGCCGAAACGATACCAAGCGGGAATCGACTTGGATTATCGAATTGAAGTGGCCAATCCCACGGGGTTCACGGCGCGCAACGTCCGTCTGGTACAGACGTTGCCGCCTGCACTGGTGGTGGTGTCGGCCAGCAACGGAGCTTCTCTCGACAAAACCCAAGGGTCATTGGTATGGTCGCTGTCCGACTTGCACGCCGGGGAACGGCAAACGGTGCTGTTCCGGTGTCAAGCGAGTCAGAATGGCGAGTGGCCATTGACTACAGTCGCACTCAGTCAAAACCTCGCCGAAGCGCGCGTGCAAACGTCGCTGCGCTCGGAAGAGACGGCGGCGCTGCGGCTGGAGGTGCAAACGCGCGAGGAACGGTTGACCACCGGAACCGAGACGACCTATCGGCTTCACGTTTTCAACGACGGGGAGGCCGCTTGTTCCGATCTGCGTTTGTCGGCCGTGGTGCCCGATGCCCTGACACCATTGTCGGCGGAGGGACCGAGCGCTGGCCGCATCGATCGACAGCGGGTGATTTTCGCGCGCCTGACGCGGATGGAGGGGCGCAGCGATGGTGTGTATCGCCTCCGCATGCGCGCCCGTCAAACAGGCAAAGGCATTCTCCGCATCGAATTGACGGCGGAGAATCGGGAGCCGATCGTCAAGGAGATCAGCATTCAGGTTGAGGGAACGGCGATTCCGACCCTGGATAGCGAAAACGCCAACTCATTCTCCGGTGGGATGTTGCGATGATTGCGCAAGGAAATAGTAAACTTTCTGAAATTATTTGGTTGCCAAAGGACGGCGAGACAGTTAAGGTAAGCCTCTCCACTCGTCTCCGCGTCGCTCCAAGCAATCCAATCTACATGAGACCAAACGCCAGGAAGGCCGTTTGTTAGGGGGAAGGATTCCCCCGTTTTTTTCGGCTGACGGCTATCGGTAGTCGGTAGTAAGCACTAGCCAGTTAGTTGGCCGAGGAGTCGAAAGCCGCGTCTTGACCTTGAGCGGGAAGCAGAGCATTGTTAAGATTCGGCCCGCGTTAAGGATGACGGAACTCGCGTCCGCTGTCCCTCAGCGCACTTCATGGCCCTTCTGCAACGGAACTGCTGGTCCCGTCGGAACAGGAACCGCAGGAATCACGGCGCATCACGCCCACGGAGGGGGTGCCGCGCGCGTGGAGGGGGAGGAGAGGAGGATGGCCTTGAGTACGAGCCGCACGGAAAAGGAACTGGTTCGCGTGCATATCCGCTGGATGATCCGTCGGGACATGCCGGAGGTGTTGCAGACCGAACAAGAGAGCTTCGAGTTTTCGTGGACCGAAGAGGACTTCTTGCGCTGCCTGCGCCAACGCAACTGCATCGGCATGGTCGCCGAGCAGGGTGAGAAGGTCATCGGCTTCATGATCTACGAACTGCATAAAAACAAACTGCACATTCTCAATTTCGCCGTCAGCCCCTGCTATCGTCGCTACGGCGTCGGTTCGCAGATGGTGGCGAAGTTGATCGGCAAACTGTCGAGTCATCGCCGCACGCGCATCACCTTGGAAGTGCGCGAGACGAACTTGGACGCGCAGTTGTTCTTTCGCCAACAGAATTTCAAGGCCGTGCGCGTCATGCGTACGTTCTACGAGGACAGCGGCGAAGACGCCTATCTGCTTCAATATCGCCTTGCCGACGATGTCGGAGACGATTTCGAGGAGACGGTCAATCGCATTGCCCAGTACGAGGAGAGCTAAGGCTTTGTCGGAGCCGGAAGGGTAAGCGACGGGAGAACATCCGTCGTTTACGCTTCCGGCTCCGATGTCTATTTGAGACGGTTGACTGTGCCGATTATGCCGATTGCGTTGCCTCAAGTCGCAACGATTGCGCCTTTTTTGCCTTGATTGCCGAACATTCCTTTTTTATCCTTCAAGAAGAATCCCGGTTTTGCGCCGGGGATCGCACCTTTGTTTCCACCTTCGAGGAGGCACCACCATGCGCGCCTGGATAAAAATGACCGCGGCTCTCTTTGTGGCTCTGCCCTTCGCAGCGACGGCAGTCCGCGCCGAACCGGAGTCGACCAAGCCCACGCCGGAATCCAACGAAAAGAAAATTGAGAAGTTGCAAAAGGAAGTCGCGCAACTCAACAAGGAGATGGAACAACTGCGTAAAGACGTCACGGACAATAGCGCGAACGGCTTGAAAGTGGCCGGCGATCTGCGCGACATCAAGGAAATGCTGCGAAGCATGGCACCGCGCCAAGATGCCGTCGTCCGCAAGTCCGGCTATGACGAGCGCTCGCTGAAGCCCGCCGAAACGACCGCCCCCGCCACCGCGACGATCGTGCTGGAAAACATCTATAATGCCGCCGCCACCGTTCGTATCAACGATCGGTATTACCGCGTGGAGCCAAATCAGACGCGAACCATCTACGGCGTCCCTCTCGGCATGTTCCAGTATTCGGTCGAAGTGGACGGCTACGGTGCGACGGAGGGGATGCCGCGCGCCGATCGCTTGCCGACGGAAGGCTATCGCATTCGCGTTTTCCCCAGGATGCCCTCGCTCTAAGCCAACTCGAACCGGCCTGCGTGGGGAAACGGTCTCGCTCGATATGATTGTCACCATTGATGGCCCCGCCGGCGCGGGAAAGAGCAGTGCCGCGCGGGCCTTGGCTCAACTTCTGAATTTCGAGTTTCTGGACACGGGTTCGATGTATCGCGCCGTGGCCTTGGCGGCGTTGCGCGCCGGCGTCGATCCGCGCGACGAACCGGCGCTGAGCGTTCTCGTCGCGGGGCTTCGCTTGGAAATGCCGTCGGGCGGCCGGGTGCTGTTGGACGGCGAAGATGCGACAGCGGCCATTCGCACGCGCGAAGTGACGGCGGCCACAGGAGCCGTCGCCGATAGTCCTTCCGTACGCTGCCGTTTGGCGCGGATGCAGCGAACGATTGCCGAAGGGCGCAACGTCGTTTGCGAGGGGCGCGATCAGGGAACCATCGTCTTTCCCGATGCCGGATGCAAGTTTTTTCTCTTCGCCGATCCCAGCGAGCGCGCCCGCCGGCGACACCGCGAAATGGCCTCGCGCGGCGAGAGCGTTTCCTGGGAGACGATCCTGCGCGATCAACAAGTGCGCGACGAACGCGATGCCGCCCGCGATCTCGCTCCGATGAAACCGGCCGAAGATGCCCTATTGTTAGATAGCACGGGGCTAAGTCCGGAGGAAGTCGTGGAAGCGATGGCGGCGCGGGTCCGACAGCGCATGGGCGGCAGTTGTTGAGGTGACGGTTTCGATGCGGCGAAGGTATTCTTGGTTCTTGTACGAAATGGGACACTGGCTGTCGTTTACCGGCCTGACCTGGGGATTCAACTATCGCTTCGAGGGTCGGGAGTTCATGCCCCAGACCGGCCCGGCCTTGCTCATCGCCAATCATCAGAGCTTTCTCGATCCGTTGATCGTGGGCTGCGCCGCCCGTCGCCACCTCTGTTTTTTGGCCCGCAAGACGCTGTTCCGCAATCGCTTTTTCGCAGCCTTGATCGACCGGCTCAACGCCGTCCCGGTCGATCAAGAAGGAGTGGCCAAGGACGGCTTGAAGACCATTCTTGAAGAATTGAAAGCGGGTCAAACCGTCTTGGTCTTTCCCGAAGGCGAACGAACCAGAAAAGGCAACATCCAGCCGCTCAAGCCGGGTATTTTATTGCTCATCAATCGCATGAGCGCGCCGATTGTCCCCATCGGCATCGCCGGAGCGTTCGATGCTCTGCCGCGCACGCGGAAATGGCCGAAACTGTCGCCGTTCTTTCTGCCGACGACCGGAGCTGACATCGCGGTATCGATTGGCCGACCCATCTCCCCCGAACGCTATCGAGACATGGCGCGCGAATTGGTGCTGAGGGATCTGTACGAAGAACTACAGTGCGTGAAGGCACGCGCCGAACGCCTGCGCCGCACCTTGGTCTGCCCCGACGCGCCGACGAACAAGCGGTAGTAACGGCGAAGCGACCGTTCCATCGGGGGGATCTCAGAGTGGCGACGGTATGGGATCGGTTGCGAAACGCATCGTAAAACCGCTCCCGCACGGTCGTGTCTCTGAGAGGCGAACCGAGAAGCCCCTCTCCCCTGAGTACAGAGGAGAGGGGAGCTTTGCGGATCGGCTCAAAAAGAACTGCGCTTCGAGGACGGACTTTCAATGCGACGCGCTGGAAATGGGAGAACCCACAACGAGCGCTCGCAGTGCCTTGTAGTCGGTCTTGCCCGTGCCGAGGACGGGGATTCGTTCGACGCGCCGCACTTCGTCGAGTCGCATGACGCCGCGGAATCCCTCGCCCATCAAGCAAGCGTTGGCATCGCGCAGGCTAATCTCTTCGGTGGTGAACAAGACAATGCGCCGGCCCGACTCCATCTCGACGCCCTCAATGGCGACCCGTGGGCCGTCTTTAGTCGGAGGATAAAGGCGGACGAACGGCTCTTCGAGAGCCGGCAGTGAAATCATCTCGCCTCCCGCCTTGAGGAAGCGCTTCAGCCGACCGCCGAAATGGATGAAACCGTCCGGGTCGAGATGGGCGAGATCGCCGGTGACGTACCATCGTTTGCCGTCGCGTTCCTGAAACGGCTGGGGGCCATCGTGGGCAAGGTAGCCTGGAAATACCGTCGGGCCGCCGACGAGCAACATGCCCATTCGTCCCGCCGGCAGCGCTTCATCCGTCTCCAGATCGACGATGCGCACCGCAACGCCGGGTAACGGCTTGCCCAGCGTGCCGGGGCGATTGGCCTTCAGGGTATTGGACGCGACTACGGGAGCGCATTCGGTGATGCCATAACCTTCCAGCAATGTCGCCGAGGGAGCCATCTCGGCGCAGCGTTGCCGCACGCTCGGCGGGCAACTCTCCGCGCCGACGACGATAAGTCGCAGCGAGGTGAGTTGCCCGCGCTCGGCGCGCTCGAGAATGAAACTGACGAAAGTCGGCGTGCCCGCGAGGACGGTCGGTTGATACGCGCCGAGCTTGCGCGCCAAACCGGAGGCATCGGTCGGATCGGGATGATGGACGACGCGCATACCGCCAAGCAGGGGCAGCAGACAGGTGACGCTCATGCCAAAACTGTGGAATGCCGGTAGGAATCCGAGAATCGAATCGGCATAGGTGAAACCCAGGAAAGGAATGCCGAGGCGTTGGACGGTGAGGATGTTGTTGTGCGTCAGCGGCACCGCCTTGGGCGCTTTCTCGGAGCCGCTGGTGAACAGCACCACGGCAGGTTGATCCGGTGAGAGGACAGGGACCCGTTTGCGAATGCGTCCGGGCATCCATCGCACCGCGAGCAAGGTCCGGAGCAGTTCGATCTTACCCATCTCGCCGCGCAACGTCTCTAAGAAGAGATACTCGGTATTTTCAACCTCAATGGAGGTTCGGTCGATAAACGCGCGCGAGGTGACGATGTGCGTGAGTCCCATGACGCGCGCGGCATGGGCGAGGTTGGCGGGTCCAGTCGTCCAGTTGAGGACGACTGGCAGTTTGCCGGCCAGCTGCAAGGCGATCAGTGCGATGTCGCAGGCCACCGAGGCGGGTAACATCAGCCCCACGTTCGGCGACGAGAGCGCGGCGAACCGTTTGCTCATGGCCACAGCCGCCGTCAACAAGCGTTCGTAACTGACCGCGCCGGCCATGTCGTCGGCGGCGATCGTGTCGCGCGGACTGCGCAGGGCGCGGGCGACAAACGCCGCGGGAATCGTCTCGCCCAGGATCTCCAAGTATTTCCCCTCGTCGAGCGCGCCCTTGGAGCGAGGCGCGAACCATCCGGGGGGCGGCGGCTTGGGCGGTCCTTTCTCCACCAACCCTTGGGCCAGTGCCCACAATTGACCCAGTGCGACCGGCACTTGATCCGACGTGAACCCGTATTGTTGTTCGACGCGCAGGTTCAACTCCATGCGATCCAGGCTATCCAGGCCGAGTCGATCGAACGTGGTATCCGGTTTCATTTCGTCGTCGGTCAGCGGACGACCGAGCTTCTCGGCGATCATGTGCCCAATCTCTTCCCGAATCGCGGGCTTGATTTGCGAGGGATCGATTTCCTCCAAGCTCCGCAGTTTGGGAAAGGCGAAAGTCCGGCGACCGAATAGGAAGTGGTACGGCACATACGTCGGCGTCTCAGGCCCACCGTTTTCGTTGTACCAGGCTTCGAGCCAGGGATTGAGCGTCTCGCGGCGCAGCTCTGGCAAGTGGTCGCGGTCGATGCGTTCGATGGTGATGTCGATGGGGCGGCGGGGGGTGAACGCGAACAAATTGGCGACGATCCAACCGAGTCCGGCGGCATAGCGGCCAATCAGGCTGGGGTGTTCGCCGGTCTGCGCGAAGCCGAACATGCTGCCCCAAAGTCCGCGCGTGCGAACCAGGACGACGGTGGCCTCGGTTTGTTGCAGAATATCGGCGAGGGCGCGCGCGCCGCCCAGCCGTTCCTTACCGTCGCTCTGAATGCGGCCCGAAGGCCAAAGGATGTGATTCTCTCCGGCGTTCAGCCCCGCGATGACTAATTCGACCGCCTGCTGGGCGCGCTGTCGCGCCTTGGCGCTGGCTTGATCCAGAGCCGGCACGCGAACCGCGTTGAGCAGTTTCATCAACAGGTACATCAGCGGATTCTTGAAGTTGCCTTCGTAGGCCATCGGTCGCGGTTTCAAGGCCGGCCAAAGGGTCGCCAGCACCAGCAGAGGATCGATCAGTCCCGGATGATTGGGCAAGACCAGGACAGGCCCCCTCAGGTTTTGGATCTGCTCCAAACCCCGAACGCGAACCCGATAGCGCAATGCCAAAAACATCTGAGACAACAGACACAAAAGGTATCGCAACGGCAACAGCATGGTAGTAATCTCGTGAATCGACGGTCTCCGCAACGGCGAGGCCATCCGTGCAGCAATGTATCTGAAATAGAGAGGCACTGCTAGAGGCGCTCTGTCACGATTGCCCGCGAAGTGCCGCTGCCCGACGATCGGCACGCCGCTCCACCGTCCGATCCGAGAACATGGAAAGTCGGATGGCGCGGCAGAATCAACGACTTCCTCGACAACACCCGTTCGTCGATAGCCGAACGCCGAGGACGGACATAGTTTAACCCTTAATTCAATCTCTCATTTGTGGAGACTTCCGCCGTGACACCCAAGGAAATCCTCGCCCTGATCCGCGAGAAAGAAGTGCGCGCCGTCGATCTGCGCTTCATGGACTTTCCCGGATTGTGGCAACACTTTACCATCCCCGCCGAGACGCTCGAAGAACACGTCTTCGAGGAAGGCCTCGGTTTCGACGGCTCCAGCATTCGCGGTTGGCAGGCCATCAACGAATCCGACATGCTCGTTGTCCCGGTGGCCGAGACGGCGTTTCTCGATCCATTCTGCAAGGATCGCACGCTGACCATGATCTGCAATATCCAAGATCCGCTCACCAAGGAAGACTACACGCGCGATCCGCGCAATGTGGCCCGCAAGGCCGCCAACTACATGAAAACGACCGGCATTGCCGACACCGCCTATTTCGGACCCGAATTGGAGTTTTTCGTCTTCGACGACGTTCGCTACGATCAGAACCAGCACTCCGGCTACTATTTTCTCGACAGCGTGGAGGGTGCCTGGAACACCGGACGCGATGAAAAGCCGAACCTCGGCTATAAGCTGCGCTACAAAGAAGGCTATTTCCCCTGCCCGCCCTCCGACGCCCTGCACGATCTGCGCACCGAGATGATGTTGACCATGATCGAATGCGGTTTGAAGGTCGAAGCGCAACATCACGAGGTGGCGACCGGCGGGCAAGGCGAGATCGACATGAAGTACGCCCCGCTGGTGCAGATGGCCGACAATGTGTTGAAGTATAAGTACATCGTCAAAAACGTGGCTCGCAAGCACGGCAAGACGGCCACGTTCATGCCCAAGCCGCTGTTCATGGACAACGGCACCGGCATGCACGTTCATACGTCGCTGTGGAAGGACGGCAAGAATCTGTTCGCCGGTTCCGGCTACGCCGGACTGTCCGATCAGGCCATGTATGCCATCGGCGGGTTGCTGCGGCACGCGCCCGCTCTGTGCGCCATCACCAATCCGACGACCAACAGTTACAAGCGTCTCGTGCCCGGCTACGAAGCACCGGTCAATCTCGCCTACAGTCGCCGCAATCGCTCGGCGTCGATCCGCATTCCCGTCTATTCGCCGCACTGGAAAGCCAAGCGCATCGAGTTCCGCTGCCCCGACGGCTCGTGCAATCCCTACCTCGCCTTCGCCGCCATTCTGATGGCCATGCTCGACGGCATCAAAAACAAAATCAAACCCGGCGAGCCGCTCGACAAGGATATTTACGATCTCGAACCAGAGGAATTAGCGAAAGTACCCAAGGCCCCCGGTTCGCTGGACGAGGCGCTACGCAATCTGCGCAAAGACCACGAGTTTTTGCTACAAGGCGAGGTGTTCACCTCCGACGTGATCGACACTTGGATCTGGTACAAGACGGAGAAAGAGGTAGACGCTATTCGGCTCCGGCCGCATCCGTATGAGTTTTATTTGTATTACGATATTTGATTTGCCCCACAGGCACTCGTTATTGGAGATAGAAGTAGTCCAGATCAAAAGTCCAAGAGATCGAAGGTTGCTCGGTAAATGTGGACTTCCCTACGAATTGTGGACACTCAGTTAAGGGTGTACAATCACCCTGGGAGGTCCATCAATGGCGAGAACGCGACGTACTTATACCCCGGAGTTCAAGGCCGAGGCGGTCAAGCTCGTCACCGAGCAAGGCTATTCCATCGCCGAGGCCGCACGCTCACTTGGACTCAGCGACAACCTCATTCGCAACTGGAAGCAGGCTCTCCAGGACAAGGGACAACAAGCCTTTCCAGGTCACGGCAAACTCTCCCCCTTCGAGGAAGAGAACCATCGCCTCCGCGCCGAGAATAAACGGCTCCTGGCCGAGCGAGACATTTTAAAAAAAGCGGCGGCGTTCTTCGCCAGGGAGGCGACGTGATCTACCCCTTCATCGAGAAACATAAGGAACAATGGCCCGTCCGTTGGCTGTGTCAAATTCTGGAGGTCTCCGCCGCCGGCTACTACGCTTGGCGGCAAGCCCCCCACCGCCCTCAGCAGCGACGACGCGATACTCTTGTCGTGGCGATTCGGGCCATCCACGCCGAGTTCAAAGGCCGTTACGGCAGTCCACGCATCCACGCCGAGTTAGTCGCTCGTGGCCACGACTGCTGTGTCCACACGGTCGCCAAATTGATGCGTGACCACGAAATTGCCGCGAAAACCAGGCGAAAGTTCCGCGGCACGACCACAGACTCGAACCATGACCTGCCCGTGGCGGAGAATCTTTTGGACCGGCAGTTCAACCCCTCCGCTGCCAACGAGGTCTGGCTGGCGGACATTACCTACATCCCGACCCGCGAGGGCTGGCTGTATCTGGCAGCCGTCGAGGATTTGTACTCGCGGCGCGTGGTCGGCTGGGCTATGGCCGAGTATATGGAGAGCCGTCTGGTGGTTGATGCTCTGGAGATGGCCGTGCAGCGACGCCTGCCGGAGCAAGGTCTGTTGGCCCACTCCGACCGGGGTAGCCAATACGCCAGCGAACACTACCAACGACTCCTGGCCAAGAACGGCATTGCCTGTAGCATGAGCCGCCGCGCCAACTGCTGGGACAACGCACCGATGGAGAGCTTTTTCGCGTCGTTGAAGAAGGAGTTGGTCCACGACGCGGACTTTGCCACGCGCGTGGAGGCCCGAGCCGCGATCTTCGAGTACATCGAAGTCTTCTACAACGGCAAGCGCCGTCACTCCTCGCTGGGGTATGTGTCCCCGGCGGAGTATGAACAGTCCGAATAACCGTTAACCTCGTGTCCACTTTTCGTGGGGAACTCCAAACGGAATCTCATAGTTGAGATGACCGCCGAGTTTCGCAGGCACTTTGGATCTTCCTCTACAGCCGGTCGGCCCGTTCTGGATGTTGGAGTACGTCTCCAAGTACAACAAACGCAAAGACTACGAAGACAACATGCGGAAGTACGAAAGCAAGTTAAAGGTTCCGTATTATCTGTTGTTTTATCCGGATGCGGTCGAGATGTCGCTGTATCAGTTGCGTGGGCG
Source organism: Planctomycetota bacterium (assembly GCA_021807595.1). Taxonomy (GTDB): domain Bacteria; phylum Planctomycetota; class Planctomycetia; order Gemmatales; family Gemmataceae; genus JAJPHU01. Next base: position 16,498 of record JAKBCS010000095.1, read on the forward strand.
GAAGTATCGCAGCGTCAAGGCGAACGCGAACGGTCGTTTCGCCCTTGCGGAATTGGATGTGGAAGTGGCCTTGCTCGACGATTGGGTACGTTACTGGTACAAGGGCGAACTATTGCTGTTGCCGGCGGACCTGCAACGCGATCTGGACGAAACACGGCAGCAACTGCGCAAGATGACTCGCCGCGCCGCGACGGCGGAAGATGAGGTACAGCGTCTGCGCGCGGAACTGGAGCGAATACGGGGGGCGAGCTGAGCCGCGAGCGGAGTCGTTCCTCGCTCGCAGCTCGGACGAGCGATCATTTCTTACGCTTGAGGACGACCAAACTTCGTTCGCTCCCTTCCTTGGCTTCCAGTTCGGTGGGCCGAGGATTGTCCCGCCCCAAGGGAATAATGCAGATGGTAAGATCATCGCCTTTCAGTTCGTAAATGCCCTCAATGTTCCGCTCTCTAGCGGCCTCGGCTTTTAATTTGAAATCGATGGTTTTTGGGTTCTTTTCAGGGTCGAGTCTGTAGCTTATATCAAGGGTTTTATCCTCTGTCTTTATCTTGACGAGGAGTTTCTCCTTCTCGAAGACCCAGGTAGCGTTCTTCAACGCCTCGGCCTCACTCCTGTCGCCCTCCTTGCCGGAGGTAAGCGAGACACACTCCCAATTTCCTTGGATGGCGTCGTTGTCCGACTTCGATTTCTCTTTCCTGTCCGGCTCCGTCGCCAAGAGGTGATAAGCAAACGCGCCAACCCCACCGAAGACCACGACCAGAGCCAATGCCATCACCGCCACAGTCTTCATTTTGGTCACGAACATCGTGTGTAACTCTCCTTTCGCCAGTGCGGCCGCCTGAGCGGATACCACTCCGCCGGCTGCCTCTCCAGCCGCGAAACAAATCGCGGCCCTCAGAGTTGAATCGATCAGAACCGGCGACAACGACGCCGCCAACGCATCCGGTGACAACGCGGTGACAATCGCTCCCGCCGACAGAGCCGGCCCGCGCCGTGTCAATCGCTTACGCAACATCTCACGGGCACGGCTCAGTCGCGTCTTGATAGTGTTGACCGGACAGCGCAGTTCGTCGGCGATTTCCTCATTGGTGCGGCCTTGCAAGTAGTACAGCACGACCGGGCCGCGATACTTGGCCGGCAGACGTTGTACTTCCTCCTCAAGCGATGCCGACAATTCCAACGTCTTCGCCGGCTCGTGCGTTGCCGCAGCGATCCGCTCCATGTCCGCCATCTCCCGCGTTCGCCGTTTCTGTGCGACAAGACGAGTCCGATGGGCCACGCGCAGCGCCACACCATACAGCCAGTTGGCCAGCAACTCGCGCTTGCCGATGCTCGCCGCCTTGCGCACCAGTATCAGAAACGTGGCCTGAAACGCATCCTCCGCGTCCTGAGCGTGGCGCAGTAGACGACAACAGACGCCGTACACCATCGGCCCATGACGAGCCATCAGCGCGGCGAAAGCCGATTCGTCTCGGCTGGTCACGAAGCGTTCGAGCAGTTCGGCGTCGGAAACATCCCCAACGGCCGGCGATCCACGGATCGCGGAATCGTTTGCAAAATCTCGCTCCTCCACAACTCACATCCTCTCATCCGCGTTATCTACCAGAATACTGCACCGAGAACCCGTCCTGGTTTCAGAGTTTGGACGATTCGTCTTTCCCGATACCCGGCGAAAGGATATGCTGCCGAATGATCCCGGACTATTCGAGGAGTCGGAAGAATGTCCACGAAGAAACCGCGACCCTTGCTGCGCATCGAGTACGAAGAATCGGCGGAGGCGTACTTGCGCAGTCTGCCGATGGAGCATTTTATGGAAGCCACCGCCCAAGGACACCAACGTAAAATCACTCTGGAGAGCCTCGACCTCGTTCACGCACGCCGAGCAAGGCTATTCCATCGCCGAGGCCGCACGCTCACTTGGACTCAGCGACAACCTCATTCGCAACTGGAAGCAGGCTCTCCAGGACAAGGGACAACAAGCCTTTCCAGGTCACGGCAAACTCTCCCCCTTCGAGGAAGAGAACCATCGCCTCCGCGCCGAGAATAAACGGCTCCTGGCCGAGCGAGACATTTTAAAAAAAGCGGCGGCGTTCTTCGCCAGGGAGGCGACGTGATCTACCCCTTCATCGAGAAACATAAGGAACAATGGCCCGTCCGTTGGCTGTGTCAAATTCTGGAGGTCTCCGCCGCCGGCTACTACGCTTGGCGGCAAGCCCCCCACCGCCCTCAGCAGCGACGACGCGATACTCTTGTCGTGGCGATTCGGGCCATCCACGCCGAGTTCAAAGGCCGTTACGGCAGTCCACGCATCCACGCCGAGTTAGTCGCTCGTGGCCACGACTGCTGTGTCCACACGGTCGCCAAATTGATGCGTGACCACGAAATTGCCGCGAAAACCAGGCGAAAGTTCCGCGGCACGACCACAGACTCGAACCATGACCTGCCCGTGGCGGAGAATCTTTTGGACCGGCAGTTCAACCCCTCCGCTGCCAACGAGGTCTGGCTGGCGGACATTACCTACATCCCGACCCGCGAGGGCTGGCTGTATCTGGCAGCCGTCGAGGATTTGTACTCGCGGCGCGTGGTCGGCTGGGCTATGGCCGAGTATATGGAGAGCCGTCTGGTGGTTGATGCTCTGGAGATGGCCGTGCAGCGACGCCTGCCGGAGCAAGGTCTGTTGGCCCACTCCGACCGGGGTAGCCAATACGCCAGCGAACACTACCAACGACTCCTGGCCAAGAACGGCATTGCCTGTAGCATGAGCCGCCGCGCCAACTGCTGGGACAACGCACCGATGGAGAGCTTTTTCGCGTCGTTGAAGAAGGAGTTGGTCCACGACGCGGACTTTGCCACGCGCGTGGAGGCCCGAGCCGCGATCTTCGAGTACATCGAAGTCTTCTACAACGGCAAGCGCCGTCACTCCTCGCTGGGGTATGTGTCCCCGGCGGAGTATGAACAGTCCGAATAACCGTTAACCTCGTGTCCACTTTTCGTGGGGAACTCCAATGGTCACGGATACTGTCGAACGACCTGGCAGATAGACCGCTTTTGTTTCGGCCACACAAAACGGGAGGTCTATGGCGGTCATCCTTGTACCGGCATCCGGTGAGGACATTATGATCAACTGGATGACCTGGCGTCCTACGGTTGCACTTTTGGTGCGGGCAGGGATCCTGCCAACTGGCGAGCGTGAGGAGCGTTGTCTGGCCAATGGCTGTGGAGGCCACCTATCCGAAGCAGAGGCCTTGCAAGCCGCAGATTACCTCGAAACCGTGGTCGCCAAAATGCAACCTGGCGAACGCCTTCTTTCCGACGGAAGTACAACCAGCCAGCCCAAGGACTATACCGTCCCAATATCGGAATGGGATAAAAACGAAATGAATAATCGCTACTCGGCGGATTACAAAGTGTTGAAGGAGTTTGCGGAGTTTTGCCGTCGATCCGGCGGGTTCGATGTTCTCTGATTGAAGAGATGGCCGAACAAACCCCTTTGCGTCTCAACGCATCGGTAAGGATCTGCTACGCAAGATGATGGGCAAACTCGGCCACACGGAATCCTAACGGAGCTTGTGGCTCTGTCGTTCGACGGGTAGTCTGGGTATATGAGTTCGTTGATTCGAGAGGTCGATCCGAACGATCTGCGGCTTCCGCCGAGTCGAGCCGGCGGTGCCGACCTGTGGAAGTTGCATCGACAAATGGGGCAGTTCGGGTTCTCGAAAGATGGGATGCCGCCGATCTTCGTGTACGAGGATCCGGATGGCCTTCTCGAAATCTCCGATGGTGTCACGCGGGCCACTCGGATAGCAAAATTGTCGCCCGGCGCAACGGTCCCGGTCCTCGTGATCGGGAGCTATCGTCGGAGTCGGTCTAGTTCTCCGTGTGTGAGGGATCGATTATGAACGAGAGCGAGACACGAGCGGACGTGTTCGCCGCCTTGCAAGGATTGGCGAAGCTCGTTCCCGAGATGCGAGGCGGTCAACTCATGGCCGCAGTCGGGGAGTTGTGCGCGGATCTCCACGGGCGCGGCCTCTGGGATGCTACCGACGCAGAGCTTCTTGAGGCCGTGTGGCAGTTCCGTCGCAACTTTGAAGCCGCAACACTCACTCCGAGCAGAACAGAGGCCGATTCCGTCGCTAGTGTGAATCGAAGTCACTGACGTAACTTCGTGGGGCATGGCTGGGTTTCATCCATTCGTCTCGTCTCACCGGATACGGCCTTGTGCGGCGACAGGGTGCCTGACTTTGATTGGTTTTTTGTTGTGGTTTTTCGCCGGATTTCTGACGGTAATAGTGTCCGTATGGGGAGCTTGACCTTCGCGCTAAGGAAGTAACAATGAACGTCATACCTCCGTCGTAGGTGATGACGAACGGTGAAGGAGTTGTTCTCCCGACCATTGATTCGTTGATAAGGACACGGTTTCTGCCGGACGGCACGGCGGATAGACCGCTTTTTGTTCGGCAAGGACAGTGGAGGCACGCATGGCGGAAATTACCTACATCAAGGGCGATGCCACCTGCCCTCAAGCGAAGGGGATCAAGATTATCTGCCACGTCTGCAATGACATGGGTGGTTGGGGCAAAGGGTTCGTCCTCGCCGTCTCGCGGCGATGGGAGAAGCCCGAGGCCGAGTATCGAGCGTGGCACGCGCGGGGCAAACAGGACGGTTTCAGTCTCGGAGCCGTGCAGTTCGTTCAGGTCGAGCCGTATATACTGGATAGCCAACATGGTGGGGCAGCGTGGCATCAAGCGGGGAGGTTCCGGTTCGCCGATCCGGTACGAAGCTGTCGCCGTTTGTCTCAAACAAGTCGCTGTGAAAGCGCACGAATTAGGCGCGTCGGTCCATATGCCTCGCATCGGCTGTGGCTTGGCTGACGGCGAGTGGTCAAAAGTGGAACCACTCATCGAGGAGCATCTTTGCGAGGCTGGTATCGCTGTCACCGTGTACGACTTTGAGTAGTGTCGAGTGCAAATGGTGTGGATTAGCGGATGTTATTGGCCACCGAACGATATACCGAGCAAGCGCCAGAGTGGCCGAAATCGGGGCGTCACATCCTCGCGCACTACGATGACCATAGCATCATCGTCTACCAAGCGTATCGTCGATCCATCGGCCGCTATGCCGCCGAACATGGCAAGTTCGGCGGTGATTTCAGCTACTCCCGCATGAGTTGGGTCAAGCCAAACTTTCTCTGGATGATGTATCGATCCGGCTGGGGTACAAAAGAAGATCAGGAAGTCACACTCGGCCTGCGGCTCCGCCGCGCGTTCTTCGATTCCCTGTTGGCTCAAGCGGTCCCGTCATCCTGGGACCGGGATATGTTCGCTTCGGAAAAGGAGTGGTCTCAAGCGGTGACGCGATCCCTGGTCCGCTTGCAATGGGATCCCGACCACGATCCGTCAGGGGCCAAGCTGGAGCGGCGTGCAATACAGCTCGGTTTAAGGGGGGCAGCGTTAGAGGCTTTTGGTCAACGCGAGTTGTTGGAGATTCTGGACCTTTCGGAGTTCGTTGCCGAGCAGCGCTCCCGCTTGACGTTGCATACTGTTTCCGCCTTGCTTACTCCGCGTGAGCGCATCTATGTCCCGGCGGATCGATCTCTGGTTGTCCAGTTAGGACTTTCGACAGAGTAACGCCGAACAAAACCCTCCTGCGATTCGTCGCATCGCAATGATCTGTAACGCACGGCGTCTCTTTGTTACGATGGGATGACGTTTGGATTTTGGGGAGTCTGGGGCTTGTTATGGCCGCTGCTGTACTGACGCCTCGCATTCGGCTCATGTCGATTTGCGATGGTATTCGGGAAAGCAAAACGGAAGCGGGCGTCTTCCATGTGAAAGGACTGCGCCAGCGGATCGAGGCTCAGGTATTTCCCTTTGCACCCGCGAGCCTTTGGCTTCTCGTGGTATTTTCGAGTCCTCGCAGCGGTGCGTTTCCTGGATACGTTCTGGTCGTCGATGACAGGAGCGACCAAACCATTTTCTATGGGCAACTCACCCCCTCTCCCACATTCGAGACCAACGTCGAAATCGTATCGAATATAACTCGGTTGAGATGTTCATTTCCTCAACCTGGCCGATACATGATCCAGATCTGGTTTTTTCAAGAGCATGGACGCGATGTCTTAAAAGGCGAACTGCCATTCATCGTGTCCGAAGAAGGAGGCTAGTCCATGAAAAAGACATCGGGAAAGAAAATGCGCGGTCCCACGCTCCAGGAAATCGAATTGGTGCCCATCACCGATCCTGCCGAATTGGAGGCCATTGATCGTAGGCGCAAGGAGGCGATGAAAGGGATACGCGCTGCCGAAAAAGCCTACGAGGCCGTCCTTCGGAAGCACGCCAAGCGTAAACCAACTAAGCGCAAATGAGCGTCATCCGACCGAGACGCCGGAGAAGAAGCGGAAAGACTGGGGCCGATACCGACTTTGCGAACGACGGTCGAGTGACTTCGGAGTAGTTGGAATGCAGACGATCACCGCGACATTTGAAGAAGGCGTTCTGAAGCCGACGCAACCGTTGGACCTACCCCCACAGGCCCAAGTGCGCATCACGATTGAGATTCTGCCGGACTCTCCGCTCACGGCTGGGAAGTTGAATGCGTTCCTGCGCACTCTGCCTTCTTTGGGTGAGGATGCGGACTTAGGGTATACAGATGGTAATCTTCGATCTTCGCACGGACGGAAGCCATGACGGCTTCATCGCCGCAGTCAATCGCGGACTCGACAGCGAATCGGGAAATCCGTACTTGGTACGCTATGGCCACATAGGTAGCGATCGGTGGTGGTCGTCCATTGACCGGAACGAGTTGCCCGTGGAAGTCCTTTCCGGCAAAGTTACCTTTGTCGGTCTTCGACTTGAGGAGTGGACAAATGAAGAGGAGGATGTGGTCGAGTTTGTTGTCGATGGTCAGGTCTTCGGTTACGATCGTGTCGGGCCTTGGGCCTCTGTTCCGATTCGAGTCGGCGATATTCTTAACCTAACGCGCACCATCGCTGAAGTTCATACTTGGACGGGGCCGGTGATATATGTCATCGACATTCGCTGCGAGTGGCTGCCGACATCGGAAGGGTAGTTGGAGGAGTCGAAGCAGTAGTCAATGTCGATGAGTTTTCTCTCGTGCCCTGCTTGCATGTGATTTCATTTGTGCCGTGAGGAT
>JAKBCS010000096.1 GCA_021807595.1 Planctomycetota bacterium
TTTTCGAGCCTTGGTGGAAGAAGAACAGGTGGGTGGACTCGTGATCGGCTTGCCGGTGCATCTCAACGGACGCGAGGGGCAAAAGGCCCGCGAGGCCCGCGCCTTCGGTGCCTGGCTCGCCGAGAAGACGGGCTTGCCTTTCGTGTTTTGGGATGAGCGCTTTAGTACGGTCGAGGCCGAGTCGGCCCTTTGGCAAGCGGGGCTGACGCACAAGCAGCGCAAGGCACGCCGCGACCGGGTGGCCGCACAGATATTGTTGCAAGCCTACCTCGACGCCGGCTGCCCGGAGGGGTCAACTCCCGGCCCCCTCTGCGATCCGCAAGTCTAAATCGAAGCTCGTCCTACCGCCGGTTCCCCGATCCGCGAAGAGAGTCAAGGGGAGCTTGACGAGATAGGGATGACTTCGGTCGGCGATCATTCGCTTCGCGCGGCGACACTCTGATTTTGGGCTGCGAGTTTTGAAATTGTGGGAGCGCGAGGAGCATAATAGCGATTTTTCAGAGTCTTTATGGAATAGTATCCTCCGAGCGCGCAATAAGTCAACAATCCCAAGATAACGCCCCAGCAACACATTCGACGGGCGAGCCGCATCGTCAGTGCCTTGGGCGCGTAGAAGGCCGACGTGAAAAAGATCGGCAACAGAAATGGAATCCAGTTCCGCCCTTGCGCGCCGAATCGATTTTGATAGTAGACGTACAAAGCCACCATAAAAATTGTGAAGAAGAAATAGCTATTGAGGGGCACGTTGGAGAGCGCCATTCGCAATGCAAGCAGTTTTCGGCCCTTCCTCGCCACGCGCGTTAAGCGCGAAGCGACTTGTTCCAATCGCACGAGCGTCAACGCCAGAAAGATCCAAGCGGTCACTTGCAAAACGAACATGACGCGCTGCGTCCACAAGCCGTTGCGAAATTGAATGTGCGTATCCATCCACCCAAATATGGCCCAAAAGGAGAGGTGTGTATTGAGGACAAAGTAATCCCAAATGGCATTGGAAAAGCCGCCGATTACGAATTGATTGAAGTTCGTGTACGGTGCCGCTCCGGTATAGCAGCTTCGCGCTCCCGATACGACCCACAAATGGATTAGCTCGAAGAGGAGCGAGGGCAACAGCAAGCGGAGTGCGACTCGCGAATGGTTGAGCCAACCCTCCCGGTTGGGACGAAATCGTTCGGCGGCCAGCATGGCCAAAATCGGCAGAGCCACGCATACGAAAAATTGCAGCTTCGTCACTAAGAGACAGCCCAACGATAATCCCAGTATCGCTTGAATTGTCTTATTGTCTGGTTCGCGCTTTATTCTGAACGACAGATAGTAGCAAATCGTCACCAGAGTCCAAGCCAAATTGTCCGGCTGGACGTACGAGGAGACGAACGACGTGAGCGGGAAGAATCCGATACATGCGGTCAATAGCAGGGCGAACGCGCGACGAAGCCTCATTTCGCGCGCCACACGATAGCAGAGCAATAGATTGCCCAGCAATAATAGTACGGAGAAAACCCTCGCGCCGAATAAAATTGCCACGGGGCGATCGCGGACGACGAGTCGAACGATGTCGAGCCAACCGGCGAGCAACAGGTAATATCCGTATGGATATACTGCGGCTAGCGCCGGGGCGCGCGATTTGCACCGATCTTTGGTTACGGTAGGCGCGGTTCGATCGATGTTCTTATAGAAGGCTTTTGTGCCGTATCCGGGCGGCATAGGGCGATCGAAGTGAAAGGTTACCTCGGATTTATCGGTGGCATTCGATAAGTGATCGACATAAGGATGGATCGTCCAGTTCGGCACTTCCCCAACCTCCGTCGAACTAGCGCGGATGAGTCGGTGTAATTCATTGAGACACAGTGCATAGTCAAAATGCACATCTTCATCGGGCGATTGAAAAATGGGTACTAGGAAGACCCAGCGCAAGGAGAGCGATACGGAGCCTAGAACTATGCCGACCAACATCCAGGCGACGAGCTTTGACTTTAATTTAGGCTCTAAGGTCATACAGTTTCTCCGCAACTCGATACATTCGGGACGCAATCGCTGCACTATTTTATGCGGCGAGTCCGCGCGAGAAAAGTTGATTTCGATTTTTGATAGTTGATTTTGATTCATGAACGAATGGAAAACCAGTCGTTACTCGATTGGACAAGCCTTCGATGGCAAAGATTTGATTTCCATGAGGCCACAACAAGCTGCCTAGAACCCGACCCGTACTCAGATCTAGTACATGGACTCCGCTCTCGCACTTTTCTGGATCGAGACCCGGCGCGTAGTGACGATACCGGGGGAGTACGCGACTCGTGGCGACGAACGCGAGATTGTTATGAAAGTATAAGCCCCGCGTCCACCCGCTCAACTGAAAGTTCGGTTCAAATTTTCTATTGACGATTCGGCCGACCTGCCCATAGCCACTGTTGTCCACCCATACCTCTCCATTTCGCAAGCGAGCCGAATGAGGACGGGTCAGTCCCACTCCGACAACTTCTCGAGTTGCTCCGGAGAAGATTACGCCGCGCCTATCGACGGGAAAGTTCAGATGGCCGGGCCGCCGTCGCCCCGGTACAGCGGCGGATGCGGAGAAAAAGCTATCGGCTAACGACTTCCCTGGAGCGATCGAATTCAATTGAAGATAGTTTTTTTCGATTCGCGGTCCGGTTCTCGTATCGATACAGCGCGGCCACCACGCCAACTTGGGATTACCCCGGTTTGGCAATTGAACAACCGCGTTCAGCCCCACGGCATTTGCATACAGATCGTCCCCAATGCGAGCTAAATCGTGTATATAGAGACAGCCCGGAAAGAATTGTGCCTGTTGCGGTAAGAGAACGCCTTCTAGGCTTCCGGGCAGTTTCTCATTCGTAATCGACCCCGTACAGGGTGCAAACTCGAAGACGACATTGGGGTTTCGGGTACTCGCAATAGAGAGACTATTGTTTCTTTTATCGATGCACATACCGTTGGGATGGGGCAGATGGAGATATGTGATATGAGGACGGCTTCGGCGCACCGTTAGCGCAATCGCCAAATGTTCGTATTCGCGCGTAATAAGGAGCGTCAACTCCGTGCGAGCTAGGACATCCCACCAGTCGCCGCGAATGGTGTACTCGAGTAATCGAGCATCGACTTCTCCCGCTTGCCGCCATTGACTTACGATTTGATGGGGATCTCTGTATTCGGCATGATGGTGCGACCACAGATCTTGCTCTGCCGTCGAGGCATCCTCTGAAATCTTCCGTTTCCTTTCCATCTCCCCTTCACCTCAAGCCGCGATATGTTTCCACCATAACCCGATTGCGCCGTAATACATATTCCAGGCGCTTTTCATGGTCGTACTCGACTTTCCACCGTGGCGTTTGAAGCCGCGCACAGGTATTTCGCGGACTTTCAGACCGGAGTGCGAAGCCGATCGCATCAGTTCGAGATCAAGCAGGTCTCCGTTTTCCTGAAGATCAAGTTTTCGATACCACTCGCCGGCAAAGATTTTTGGTGTTCCATTGACGTCGCCGCAGCGCACTCCGTGTAACAAGCGCGCCTCAAGGTTGTAGAGTAGGGAACCGGCCGCTCGCATCGGTGCCTTGCGCGCTTCTCGACGGGCTTTGATGAGGCAGTTGTCTTCTTCTCCATAAAGGCGGAGGAATGCTGGTAGCGATTCGGGATCCGTTCGCGCCGTGTTGGTATAGGCTAGGATCGATCCCTCGGCGGCGCGGAGACCGAGTCGAACCGACAAACCCCAACCGCCGGCAGGGTTGACGACAACCTTAATGCGAGGATCGTTTTTTGCCAATTCTTCCACAACTTGTTGCGTCTTATCCGTGCTGGCGTTTGGGACCACCACCAATTGAAACGGCATCCCTTGTGCTTCGAGGGGGCGAAGGTATCGAGCGACCACCTGCCCGATGTGATCGGCTTGATTGCGGCAGGGAAGAATGAGAGAGAACATCTCTTTGGTCATCACGCTGCCTCCTTACTGTGGCTCCACTGAGCAGCGACCTTCGCTAACGCATTCGGGTCGAGTCCGTGTCGAGAGCGGAGGAATTCGTTGCTGCCGCCGTGACTGAAAAAGCCACGGATTCCTTGAATGGAAAGTTGGGTCGCAAGGCCGTTTTCGGCAATCGTCTCGGCTGCCAGCGACCCCAGACCTCCCGCCGTGGTGCCTTCTTCGACGCTGATTACGCGCCGATAGGCGGAGAGCAAGCGGCACAGAGCCTGCGAGGAGCGGAAACTCAGGTGTGCTTGAATGGCAACCGCAGCAGAGATTCCCTGCTTTTGCAGTTGCTCCGCAACCTTTAGGACCGTGTGGGATATGGAACCTGTGGTCAGGTATAACACATCTTTACCGGTACGCACCAATTCTGGACTGTCGAGGGCAAAGCGACCGGCAAGCGTCGGAATGTCGGGGAGCTGTTCCTTTTCAATTCGGAAATAGACTGGTCCCGGCACATCGGCCACCACGCTGAGTGTCCGGCGGGCTTGGGCGCTGTCGGCGGGGGCGAGCGTCGTCACGCCTGCTTGAGATCGCATGATCGCCAGATCTTCGAGTGCGTGGTGCGTCGGTCCCGCGTGGCCATAAGAGAAACCGCCGCCGATGCCGACGACGCGCACGGGCAACTGGTGCAGTGCTGCGCCGTCGCGTAGTTGTTCGTAGCCCCGCATGGAAGCAAACGTGGCGATGGAGTAGACAAACGGGGTGTAGCCCTCGCGCGCCAATCCCGCGGCGACGCCGAGCATGTTTTGTTCGGCAACGCCGACGTTGAGAAAGCGAGCGGGAAAAGCAGTAGCGAAGCGTTCCAACACGCTCCAGCCGAGATCGGCCGTGATGAGAAAAATTCTCTCGTCGCGCGCGGCCTCTTCGCAGAGCGCGTCTACAAAGGCACTTCGCATCTCAGACCTCCATTTCCTGGAGAGCAGTTTGGGCTAGAGCGGGCGTCAGGTTGCGATAGTGCCACTCCAATCGATTCTCCATGAACGAAACACCCTTTCCCAAGGCGGTGCGAGCCACGAAGACGGTCGGCCTATCGGGATCGACGAGGCCCGCGTGAAAGGCACTTTGCAAAGCGGCGTGTTCGTGTCCCTCGACCTCAATCGATTGCCAACCGAAAGCTGCAAAGCGGTTCGACAAAGAGGCAAGATCTAAAATGGATTTCGTGGATCCCATTGCCTGCATTCCGTTGAGATCGACGATCGCTACGAGATTCTTCAGACGCTGGTGAGCGGCAAACATCACCGCTTCCCACACTTGTCCTTCATTGCATTCCGCATCGCTTACCAAGACGAATACCCGCCCCGGCGAGCCGCGCTGCCTTAAGCCGTAGGCAATGCCACATCCCACCGACAAGCCTTGGCCGAGCGAACCCGTGGCAAACTCGACGCTCGGCAGGCCGTACTCCGGATGAGCGTTGAGCAGCGTGTTATCCTTGCAGTAGGTGTGAAATTGCTCTTCCGAAAGCTGACCGCGCTCGCGCAAGATGGAGTAAAGGGCCAAGGCTGCGTGCCCCTTAGCCAAGATGAAGCGATCGCGGTCGGGATCGTCACCGCCGGGATTGCGCATTACCTCGGTCCAAAGAACCGCAAGGATATCCGTGATGCTCAGCGCCGAACCGATGTGTCCGACGTTGGATTCGAGGGATTGCTCGATAATCCGACGGCGCATCCGGGTTGACAGCGAGCGTATATCATCCGGCAGCACGGTGTTCTGCAACCCCATTGTACTCCCTCGTGGTTTTCATCCATTCCGCAGTCCGGGCCAAACCTTGAGACAACGAGTGGCGGGCTTTCCAACCGAGAAGCGCGTCGGCACGTGCGGGATCGGAAACCCAACGATTGCTGTCCCATTGCCGCGCGGTCATCGCGCCCCAGTGAACTTCGGAGGTACTCTGGCAAAGATCCAACACTTCGCGAACCACTTGCTCGAGCGTCGTTTCCGACCCGCTGCCCAGATTAATGACCTCGCCTCGCATCTTCGACAAGGTCGAAAACTGAAGCAGCGCATCGACCACATCGTCGACGAAAACGAAATCGCGCGCGACTTGTGGCGACACCATATGCAAGGGCAATCCAGCGGCGGCACGATGGAGCAGCGTGGGAATCAACCGGGTCGGCTCTTCCCAAGGACCGTATACCGAAAACAAACGGAATACCGCAATACCCATCGAAACCCGCTGCGCCAAAAAGCGGCACAAGTGCGTTTGTGCCGCTTTCCCGATGGCGTAAAAGCTGTTCGGCTCCAAAAGATCGCTTTCCCGCATCGGTGCGTTTTTGAAGCCGTACTCGGAGGAACTGCCCGTATTGACGAACACCTCAACCCCCGCTTCCGCACTCGCTTCGAGAAGGTTATAGGTTCCGAATACGTTTGTCCGTAGGATCGACCGAGCGTCGGCCTGACTCTCGTAGGCTCCGTGCGTGGCGAGATGCAAAACGGCTCGCGGCCGTACTCGCCGCACAACGGATCGCACCGTGTCTGCGTCGGTGGCGTCTCCGCGATGAACGTGAAGACGCTCCCACACCGACTGCAAGCGCCACGGGTTCGACTGGTTTCGCAGCAACACATGAACTTCGTGGCCGCGTCGCAACGATTCGCGAGCGGCACAAGCACCGACAAATCCGGAAGCGCCCGTGACGAGTATCGGATCGAACCCTTCCGAAATCGTCATGCCGCCCTCCGTTCCTCGCCTAAGAATGACTCGTAGCCGAGGATGCCCAAGAGCGGTTTTGTCCGCGCTCGGATTTCACTCTTTTCTGCCGCGTTCAATTCGTTGGCCGTGGCAAGGTTTGCCGCCACAGTCGGAGTTCGCACCGTCCCCCACGGATAGACTTGTTCGAGAACCCGACCGTTCCAACTCGGTCGAGCCAGTGTTTCGGACTTGCCGACGCCGATTTTTGCCAGGAAACCGCCCAAGACTTCGATGGGGTTGACGATGATGTCTTCAAAGCGGAGGACGTGAACGCGGCCCGGATACAGCTCCGAATAGGTTAGCGCAGCTTGCTGATTGATGCACCAGCCCATGATGTAATGGTAGAGCGGAAGCGGCAAGGCTCGTTTTTTGGTGTCGGCATAGGCCGACCAGGGATTGCGGACGACGTGCAATACATGGCCGCCGGGCAGGTCCTTCACGATCTTATCGGCATCGACGACGATAATTGGACTGTAGCCAACGTGGACGTGTTCGCGTCCCGAACGATTGTAATCTTTCCAGGCATCGGCGGACGCTCGGAAGAAGGCCTCCACCAAATGGCCTCGCGTCCGTTCTTTTCCCTTCATGCAATGGATGAAATGCGCCTTGCGGTCCTTATCGTTCATCTCCATCGGGTAATCGCGGAATTTACTAGATTGGGGCGTTTTCAGCCGAACCTTACACTCCTCGTCGATAATCGTTTCATAGTCGCTCGCAACCTCGCCCGAGAGTGGGAATATAGGCCAACGATATTTGACGGGGAACATACTGGTCAGATGATCGAGAACGTACTTGGTCCCCGGTTGCGATTCAAATGGGTAGCTGAAAAGTTCGGGATGGCCGTCGAGAAACCGTTGCGTCGTATTGCCGCCATTTTCATACATTGCCGAGATCATAACAAACTTGAACACGGGAACTCCTTCGCCACAGGTTCACGAATGAAGATCGATTTCGGTCTCGCGACCGCCCCATCGAAAATCCCACCGTGTCTTTGGGAAAATGCGCAGACACGGTGTACGGATGAAATCTAAGCAGCATCATCAACGAGTGAAGGTAGATAACACGAAGGCCGACACGAATACAAGATCAATGTCGAGCCGCCGCGTCCGCATCAACAATCTCGCTTTGACATCCTTAAGTTTTGAATCGGCTACTTTCAGTTCATACTTGCGTTACAATCGATTCTGTTCCAAGATTCACTCCTGGATGAAATGAGCGCCTTCGACCGAACCATTTCGCCTTGCGAGGTTTCCTTGAATCGGGGTAGGATCGTCCTGGTGTTGGAGCGCATCCGAGGTGCGAAGGGATTTACCATGCGTGGTATCATTTTGGCCGGTGGTAAGGGGACGCGGTTGGGCGAATTGACGAAGGTGACGAACAAACATTTGTTGCCCGTCGGCCCCTATCCGATGGTGTATCACCCCCTCAAGAAGCTGGTCGGGGCCGGCATTGAGGACATCTTGCTCGTGTCCGGTACCGAACACATGGGCGATTTCGTCGAGTTGCTTGGCTCCGGGCGCGAACATCGCTGTCGCCTCACCTATCGCGTTCAGGACGAAGCCGGTGGGATTGCCCAAGCCCTCGGGCTCGGCGAACTCTTCTGCAAAGACCAGCGCTGCGCCGTGATTCTTGGCGACAACATCTTTGAAGATCCACTCGATCGACTGTTGGACGAAGCGTCGCGCCATCCCGATTCGGCTTGGGTGGGTTTGAAGAAGGTTCACGATCCGAGCCGCTACGGCGTGGCCGAGATGCAAGGCTGGCGTTTGGCGTCGATCGAGGAGAAACCGGCAAATCCCAAGAGCGATTATGCCGTCGTCGGCATCTACATTTATCCTTCCGATGTCTTCGAGGTCATCAAGACGCTGAAACCGAGTCGGCGCGGTGAGTTAGAGATAACCGACGTAAATCGCTTTTACTTGGAGCATCAACGACTGGGATATACGGTGTTGCCCGGATACTGGACGGACGCCGGAACCCTGGATTCACTCGATACAGCCAACGAATTGGTGCGCAAAGCGCCGCCCCGATGGGTGACGGGGAAAGCGCCGGTAGCTCGCGCCGCCTAACAGCACAGCGCTACTCCCCTCTCTCCGGTGAGACTATTTCATCCGTCTCACAGGGGAGAGCGGGGGGCTTTGCGGATAGTCATTCACAGGAGAGAGGGGACTCGCGCTGCACGGTTGAACGAAGCGCTTCCGAATCGAACGATGCGGCGAAACCTCCGAGTTATTTCTTCGGGCCGGCGAGCTTCTCCAGGGTTGGGAGTCGCTTTTTCGCTTCTCGACCCGCTTCGCTCTCGGGTGCGTCGGCCAACACCTTACGCCACAGCTGGATCGCTTGCTTGGCCATGTTCGACCTTTGCTTGGCATAGACTGGCGGCAGATCTCCGGACGCATAGGATGTCAGCGACCGCGCTTGCGCGATGAGGAACCGTCTTTGTTCGTCTAGGTCGTTTTTTTCCCACGGTTTCTCGTCTCTCTTCTCATATTCCACTAGTATCTTGCGTGCCTCGGCGGCTGTCGCCAAATCCGGCCAGCGTTCCAGGCAGCCCTTCAGCTGCATCAGACCGGAATAGAGCGTGTCGGCCTTCTCCAATCGAGTCTTGCCCTCGGCCAACAGCGCCTTCGCTTGCTCGCCTCGATCGGGAACCGCGTCGCCGAGCAACCTTGAGGCCGAGTAGCGTTTTGCCTGTTCTCTTCGTTTCGCCGCTCCTTCCTCAAGCCAGCGATAGGCTTCCAATAACATCGGCGTCGGCGGAACATCGTGGCCCATGCCGCGCTGTGTCCATACCCGTGCCGTCGCACCCACCTCTTTCAGATAGGGCACGCGCAGCCTTTCCACCTCGGCGCGATTAAAGTCTTTCTCTCCGGTAAGCGTGGCCACGCGCAAACGATCCACGACGCGCTGCCTCAGCCAAGATTCCTCGCGCAACTCGTGACCGGCACAGATCGGCATGACACCCCCGAAACACTCCGGTAAGGCGAAGGCGAGGGCGCAGGCTACCCGTCCGCCGCCGGAGAAGCCGGCCAAATAGGTGCGGTCGGCGTCGATGGGATAGTTGCGGCGCAGATCGTCGAGTACATCGAGAACGATGCGGGCTCGTCGCCTCGGAGGGCAATCGTTGCCCGCGCCGAACGGGCCGGCGTAAAGAATGCCCTGCTGTTTGCACAGCGATTCAAAGCGTTTCCAACCCTGTAATTCGCTGCTCGGCGAGATGTACAGGAGGACGGGCAGCCGTTTCTTCCCCTCGCGGCCTGGTACATACAGTTCGTAGTGTTGTTTCGTGGAGGCGTAATCGCCCAGCCAGTCGGCGGGCGGCTCAATCAGGCTGCGATTGGACAGGGCGAACGTCCAATCGAGTCGCGTCGGCGCACTCACCGCAACCTTAGGATGATAGCCGGGCGGCAACTCGTCGGCTCGAACGGAGGAGACGAGGTGCAACAGCAGCAATGCGAGCCAACCGTTGGATTTCATGGGTTCCTCTCCTTCACTACGGTTCCAACAACGATTCTTGGTGGAGCGTCACCCGTTGCAACGCGGCCGGATCGAGAACGATACCCAATCCCGGTCCCGGTAGCGCTTGGGCCCAGCCGCCCCAACCGAAGGTCAAATCTTGCGTCGCCAGCGCTTCTTGGACAAGATGGCGGTCGTAGGAGCCTTCGAGATAGCGCAGTCCGCCAACGCTGGCGGCAAAGTGCCGACCCGCCGCCGACAGCACCGCCGTCTCGCCAACTTGACAGCCGAGCTGGCAACCCAAGCCGTGTTGCTTGGCAAACTCAGCCAGACGCAGCGAGGGGATGAATCCTCCACACTTGGAGAGACGAAGATTGAACAGATCGCAAAATTGCCCTTCGACGGCGCGCTCGGCGTCGAATCGACCGCACAAGGATTCGTCGAGCATGATCGGCGTGTGGATTTGCCGCCGGACTTCACGAAGACATCCGGCGTCGGCGTGGGGCAAGGGCTGCTCGACGGCGCTGATGCCGAACGGCTCCAACTCCCGAATACGTTCGACCGCGTTGGCCGGAGTCCAGGCTTCGTTGGCATCGAGCCGGAGGTCGAGCTTGCGCCCTCCCCAGCGCCGCACCACGCCCAGTCTTTTGCGATCGTCGTATCCTTCCATGCCAACCTTGATTTTCACCTGCCGAAAGCGATAGAGGCGAAAGACGATGGCCGCAGTCAGCGTCTTGATGCCGCGCGCCGTGGTGATGGCCCCGCTGTAGCGCACACGGCTTTGCGCTCGATAAATCTTCGGCGCGAGCAACGGCACGACATCCGAAAGCGAGCGTCCAAAATGTCTCCCATAGGCATCGAGAATGGCCAATTCGACGGCGCAACGTGCCGCATTCCCTTCGCAGCCGCGATCATCGCCGGGAACCGCCATCAACCGCAACCGCTCGGCCAAGGCAACGGCCTGCTCGAAGTCGCGGCAGTCTTCGCACTGCCCCGCCAAATCGCTTCGTCGCAGCAACGCGAACGCCGAGTCGATGGTCTCCCCCGTGACATAATCGCGCGGCACGCCCTCGCCGAATCCCTTGCTACCGTCTTGGAGGACACAGCGAACCAGTAGGTTTTCGGTCTCCGTGCGCGTATGCGAGGCATGGCGAATGCGCCGCCTCAAGGGGATGCGAATCCGATACGCGGTTAATCCGACAATTCTCAAGCGTATCCTCCCGGCAAACTCCAAGTGGTTCGTCTCTTCATGCTATACCAGAATCTCTTTGGGAGGGGAGAGCGTATCGGTCGCAGCTATTCTGAACCAACTTCTGATGCGATAGGCGGGAATGGCCGTTCCGTCCGTCCTTCGCTCAATTCCACAAAGCGACGGCTGCCTTTGCTCGATTGAGCATTTGTTCGACTTCGGCGGCGTCTTCGGCTTGGGGAGACGCCGACAGATAGGCCTCCAAATGGTCGATGGCACGGCCCGTATGCCCCGCCCGATAAAGTGTCGCGCCCAGATCGCGCCGTTGCAGGAGATCGTGCGGTGCGAGTTGACGGAGCCGTTCGATGGTTCGTGTCGCGCGTGGAAAGTCGCCATTGCGCAAATAGACGCCCTTCAGGTTCGTCAGCATCCGGGTCGCCATTGATGCCAGCGACACGGGACGCAGGGCTTCGGCATCGGCCTCGAACGGCAACCCGGTAACTTGTTTCACAAGAGCCTGGCACTTCTCCGGCGTCATGCGCCGACCGCCGTGGTACGGATCGAAAAGTATCTCTTCGCCGTCTCGAGTGGCCTTGACGATGAAGTGCCCCGGCAAGCCGACTCCGAACACCTCCAGCCCCGCACGGCGTCCGACGGCCATCGCCACCGCCGAGAGGCTGATCGGGATGCCGATGCGCCGGTCGAGAACCTCGTTGAGATAACTGTTGCGCGCGTCGTAATAGTTTCGTTGGTTGCCGTGAAACCCCAACTCGTGGAACAAGTAACGGCACAGACACTTGACGCGCTGGAGGAGACTTCCCCGCTGATGGCTCCTGGCCTCGTGCGCCATGCCTTTTAGCTCGGTCAGATACGCATCTACATCGAGAGACGGATATTCGTCTCGCGCCAGTAAGAGGGCCAACTCGCCAACATCGAGAGGAGGATCGGGCGTCTGCGCCAAAATCGAGAGCATCCCATTGAGATTCATAATGTTATTATAGGAGAGGAGTACGAGGTTCGGAGAGAGTCATGGAACTCACGGTTCAAAATGTTTACGGCCTCCTGTTGCGGAGCAAGCTGCTATCGATCGACGAGAGCAAGGCTTTGTATGCCCGCTGGCAGCTCGAAGCTAAAGAATCGTCCACGAATTTGGCTCAATTCGCTTCGTGGATGGTGGCTAATAAGTATCTCACCGAGTATCAGGCGCAGCTGCTGGCGCGCGGCCACGCCGAGGGCTTTTTCCTCAACGAGTACAAGATTCTCGATCGTCTGGGCAAGGGACGCATGGCTGGGGTCTACAAGGCGCAACACGAACTGGGGCAGATTGTCGCCATCAAAGTGTTGCCGCCCTCGAAAGCCAAGGAAGCGAACTTACTCGGTCGATTTCACCGCGAGGCGCGACTGGCGCTGCGCCTCAAGCATCCCAACATCGTCCGCACCTTCCAAACCGGCGAAGCGCAGGGGCTGCACTTCATTGTCATGGAGTATCTCGAAGGCGAGACGCTGGAAGACGTATTGGCTCGGCGAGGGAAAATGCCTCCGGGCGAAGCAGTGCGATTGATTTATCAAGCGCTTCAGGGATTGCAACACATCCATGCGCAGGGCCTAGTCCATCGCGATCTAAAACCATCGAACATGATGCTTGTCGGATCGACGGCGGACAGCACGGCGCGGGCCACCCTGAAGATTCTTGACATCGGCTTGGGACGCACTCTGTTCGACGAGGCGACCGGCGAACCGGGCGATCCCGGTTTGACGACCGAAGGCGTTCTCCTGGGCACCCCGGACTATATGTCGCCGGAGCAAGCGCGCGATCCGCGCCAGTCCGACATTCGCTCCGACATCTACAGTTTGGGCTGTGTCCTCTATCACCTATTGGCCGGTCAGCCGCCCTTCCCAGACACCAATATCATCAGCCAAATGATCCGCCACGCCACGGAAACGGCCAAGCCTCTCAAGACGTTGAATCCCACCGTTTCCGACGGACTGCAACAGATCGTCAATTGGATGATGGCCAAGGATGCGGCCCAGCGCTACCCGACTCCCGAGCGCGCCGCCTCGGCCTTACAGATATTTTTGGCCGCCGGGAACGACCCATTGTCCGCGCCGGAGTCAGACCCTCGCATGAGGACGTACCTGACTTGGCTGGAAGAGAGCGACAAACAACCGATCCTCGCCGTTCCGAAGCCCCAGACTGTACCACCCGTCAAACCGCCCTCGAGTACCCTGCCCGCTGCCAAAAAGCCGCTTTCTGGCACGCTGCCCGCCGCGCCGAAACCTCCTTCCGGCACGATCCCCTCCGCCAAGCCGACTAGGCCGCAGATACCGATCGGACAAGCTCCGACCGTCGCCACTAACGAGAGCCACCATAAACAGAAACGACACAAGAAGAAGCATCGCTCGTCGCATCCACCCGGAGCGGCCCCGCCTCCGGTTCCCCTTGCGGATGCCGGTGAATCGGTGAACGTGGAACTAGTCCCGCTGGAAACCGTTGCCTCCTCGAGAGATAAGTCCTTGAAGGAATGGCGTTTGAGCCGACGCGAGGCCGTGATCTTCGGCATCGGGGCATTGCTCGGAGCCATCGTTACTTTCATCGGTGCATGGATGGGGTTCAAACGTCACGAATAGGATTGCGTCGTCCTGCCTTCCCCTCCCGATGAGACGTCAACGATGCGGTCTCCAAGAAGGAGTGCGCGAATGGCAAAGGCGTGTTTCGGCTGCCAATCGAAGAGGAGCAGATTGGACGGCGCGCCAACAACCAAGGTCTGAGGTGGAAGTCCCAACAGTTGACGCGGACGCTCGCTTGCCATGTCCAGCACATCGGCCAACGAGACTTCGCCGAGAGCGAGCAGATGGGCGATACAGGCATCCGTAAAACAGCCGGAACCGGCGAGGAACACCGTGCCGGGCACGACAATGCGACCGTCTGCCCGCACCTCGAACTCTTGCCCCCATTCGCGGTATCGACCCGGCGGCAAACCGGCGAGACTGCTGGCATCGCAGGTCAGAATCGTCCGCGCCGGCGTTTTGACTCGCAAAATACAGCGCAGGATGGCGGGTGGGAGATGGTGGCCGTCGGCGATGACGCTGGCCCATAGTTCGTCGGCGGCAAGTTGCTCCCACAAGTAGTTGTCGTGACGGGGCAGTAGTGCGTGCGAGCCGTTGCCCAGGTGTGTCGAAAGCCGCGCTCCGGAGGCGATGGCCGCGCGGATACACTCGCGCGTTGCCGCCGTGTGCCCCAACGCCACGACGACCCCGGACGCCGTGGCCTTTTCGATCAACGGCAACGCACCCTCGTGTTCCGGAGCGAGCGTGAGCAAACGAATCCGTCCGCCGGCGGCGTCTTGGAGACGACGAAACTCGTCCCAATCCGGTGGACGAACGTGGCACCGAGGATGCGCCCCGCGCGGGCCATCTTCTGGACTGATGTACGGTCCTTCCAGATGAAATCCCGGCAAGGATCGCGCGAGATCGGCATCCGTCTCACAGATGCGTCGGAGTATCGCAAAGCCGTGCAGCAAGGCCGTGTGCGCATTGGTGATGAGGGTGGGACAGAAGGCACCGATGCCGTGGGCTTGACATGCCGCGACGACCCGGCGAACGGCGTCGTCGTTCAGCGCCGGCGAGTTAAAACTGATACCGCCGCAGCCGTTGATTTGTAGATCGAACAAAGCCGGCGCGATCCACTCTGCTTCCAAGTCGGCAGCGCCCTGTCCGGTCGGCATCATTGAGGCGATGCGGCCGTCTTGGCAAAGAAAGTCGATTCGTTCGCCGGTGGCATAGTGGCGTGCCCGCAGTCTTAGAGTGCTTCTAATCATGCGATGCTCGTTCTCCTTTTCTACATGAGTGCATCCATATCGTTAGACTAACATTACAGCGCTACTCTAGCAAAGTGGAACGATGGAACTCATTGTCCGTCATCACTTTCGCCCCGCTCCCCTGGGTAAAGGGGAGAGGGGAGTAGCGCTGTACTGCAAGCCTCTTGATTTCCCGGCCTCCTCTTGGCCATGTTGTGGGTAACCGGGAAGGGTCATGTTCCTGCAACGCTATTGCCGTACCAAGCAAGGGAAGAAACATAGCTACTACGCTTTGGTCGAGAGTGTCCGTACCGAAGCGCCGGCCCACGCCAGCATGTCGTCGCCTATCTGGGCGAACTCCAGCGTGACCAGGAACGCCGTTGGCAACGGACCGTCTCCATTTACAGCCGTCAGGGGCGTGCCCAGCAACTGCAATTGTTTCCCGATGACGACGAAGTGCCGCTCACCGATAATCCCAACGTCGTCCGTATTCGTCTCGATCGGGTCGGGCTGGAGCCAATGGTCGGCGTTTCAGCGATGTCTGGCTGGCGCATTGGTTATGGCGCTATGTCGGTCTGGACCGGATCGTCGCTCGTCATGTGCCGCAGGGCAAAGAGACCGTGGCACGCGCCGATGTCGTGGCCATCAAGGTCATCAACCGTCTGTGCCAACCATGCAGCGAGTTCGCCTTGGCCGAAGGCTGGAATGGCAGCACGGGCCTCGAGGATCTGCTCGGCGTACCGACAACCTTGAACTGGGACAAATTCAGCTTGGCGAGATCGAACTGGAAACCACCAGTGGCCAAAAGTTGGCGTTGCGCCGCGTCGCGCCCGCCCGAACGCTGAACAAAAACGCATCCTGGACGCGCTGACACTCCAGTTGCCGGAACGCTTGAGTTCCGACCGCCTTTTGTAGTGAAGATTGGTGCCCCGGATCGTAGAACTCTCTGGGAATCCCAAGGGCCGTCGCTGCCAAGTGCGCAAGTTAGATAGTCCCGGCCATGCCGGTGGGCGCGGGGGGAGGGACATTGGCGGGGATGTTGATAAAATCTCTACGGTTACTCCACTACCCGAACCGTAAGATAAACCTTGTCCGATGCCCTTACGCGCTGTATCGAGGCGTTCGATGGATACCGCAAACGTCGAGAGTCTGTGCAATCTTTTGGCGCGCAGCAAGCTGTTCGTCCCCGAAGAAATTCGCTCGCTGCGGCAGCGTTGGCAGCGCGATGCGAAGGAAAGCGCCGCCGAGCCGGGGAGATTTCTCAAGTGGCTCGTGGCCGCCCGCTATCTCACCGAATATCAGGCGGATCTGGTCGGACGAGGGCGGGTCGATCGGTTCTTTCTCAACGAGTACAAATTACTCGAACGCATCGGCGTCGGCGCGATGGCCGGCATCTATAAGGCCGTGCATCGCCTCGGACAGGTGGTCGCCGTCAAGGTGTTGCCGCCCTCGAAGGCAAAAGACGGCAATTGCCTTGCTCGTTTCCAGCGCGAGGCGCGGCTGGCACGCAGGCTTAAGCATCCCAACATCGTTCGCACTTTTGAAGTCGGCGACGACCGCGGCTTGCACTATCTCGTCATGGAATACCTCGAAGGCGAGACTCTGGATGAGGCGGTCAAGCGGCTAGGCAAGCTGCCGCCGAGCGAGGCCGTGCGTCTGATTTATCAGGCACTCCTCGGCTTGGAATGTCTGCACGAAGAGGGGATGGTTCATCGCGATCTGAAGCCCGGCAACTTGATGCTCGTCTATGCGAATCCCGGCGGCTCTCCGCTCGCTTCGGAGTCCTCCACCCCAAACATTGCCCGCGCCACAGTTAAAATCCTCGACATCGGCTTGGGGCGCGCGCTGTTCGACGAATCCGATGCGCCGGCGGGAGTGGACGCCAACCTTACCGCCGACGGAACGATTCTCGGCACCATCGACTACATGGCCCCCGAACAGGCACGCGACTCTCATGCCGCCGACATTCGCTCCGACATCTACAGCCTCGGCTGCACGCTGTTTCACGCTCTGACCGGCCAGCCCCCTTTTCCCGATTCCAACGTGGTGCGCAAGATGCTCCGCCACGCCAGCGAGCCGGTCCCCAAACTGGCTGCGTTCAATCCCGCCGTGCCGGAAGGGTTGCAGCAGATCGTCGAGTGGATGATGGCCAAGGATCCGGCACAGCGCTATCCCACGCCGCAGCGTGCGGCTCAAGCGTTGCAAGTATTCCTCGCCGCGGGTAGTGAGGACTCACCGCGCGAATCGAACGAGCATCTGCACGCCTATCTCAACTGGTTGGAAACCCAGCACGGCGAAGAAGAAAACCCGACTCCTCAGAAGAAAAGCGAACCGACCGCGCCCGCACCGGCTCCCCGTGCCGGACCCACCGAGCCATACGTCTCGTCCGATGTCGAGTTGGTCTCTCTCGATCCGAAGCAACCGAGTGTGCCTCGCCTGAATCGACGCGACGCGATCAAGATTGTCGCCGGGGTCGCCGGACTCGCGGCCACTGCCGGTGCGGTATGGCTCCTCAAGCGCGTTCTGGGCAAGAAGCCGAATCCGGGGGACCAGCCGTAGGCTCGCGGCCTGTGGAGTTCGGACGCAACATTGCCAGCAGCGGAGCGGCCAGCAGAAGGCAAACCGCGACCGCGCCGCCGCCATCGATCCAATCGGAAATCGAAAACGCACCGCGCGACAACAGGGGGCTCCACAACAGCGACTCCCAGACGAGGCGAAAGACGATGGCTCCCACGAGGCTACCGCCGCGTTGAACTAGCATTGCCAAGACGATACCGAGCAAGAAGTGCGGCAGCGCTTGCAAGACGTTTAATTGATAGAGGGCGTAAAGGAGACTGCTGAGCAGGACCGCCGTCCACGGTCGAAACCGTTGTCGCAACCCGCCGAAGATGAAGCCGCGAAAGGCTAACTCTTCGCACAATGAGGGCAGAATCACGAAGACGAACGAAAAGAAGACGATGGACCTCTCGCCCGTTGCCAAACGAGACAAGCGTGCCGTCTGTCCCAAAACTTCTTGCGACTCGCGCAATGCTTGCTTGATGTGTGGGAACTGATCGAGCAGAAGGAGCGTGAGCGCCGAAAAAGGAGGCAGCAGCAAGACGGCCAAGACGATGCTTACGGGCCACATCCACCACGGCGGCCAACCCAACGCCAAGCCTTGGAAGGGGCGCGTCGTCAGGAGCAACACCATGAACAACGGCGGCGTGGCCACGAAGGCGAGATAGCGAATGGCATGCGAGACCACCGGCGACACTCGGCCGCCCGAACCGAGCGACAGCCAATGAAGTCCGAGTATCAAGGCGAAGCAAAAAAACGCTTGTCCGGCGCTGGGCAACGCCTCTTTCTCGCGGAACAGACGCCGCAGCCACAGCCTCAGCTCCAAGCGCTCCGCTTCGCGGAACAGGACTTCCTCGCGCTGAAATTGTTCGATGGCCCAGCGCAGGGCCACCCAACAGTAGACGACCATCGGTGCAAGCACCGGAACGAAATAGGCCCACAGCCCACTCTCCGGCGGTTTGACGCCAATCAGTTTTTGCAGCAACAACGCCACGCCGGTGACGGGAACCATGCTGTAGAAATGATTCAACTCAACGCCGGGAGCCAAGGTCAAAAAAATGAGCGGCATAGTCACAAGGAACAGCGGCATCAGATAATACTGCCCCTCCTTGGTGCTGCGCGCATAGGCTCCGATGGCCAAACAGATGGCACTGAAAAACGCCGAGAGAGGTAGCAGCAATGCCACGGCCCAGAACAGCGCGGCGGGACGAAATGTCGTATTTGCCGATAGTATATGTCCGAATTGCCAGGCCGTCAAACCCATGCTCGCCAGATTCAACAGCGCAGTCGAGGCGCTGAAAACCCAGATGGTCAGAAACTTGCCCCACACGATCTCCTCGCGGCTCGCCGGGCTGATGAGCAGGGTCTCCATCGTGCCGCGCTCCTTCTCGCCAGCACACAGATCGACGGCGGGATACAGCGCTCCGGCCAACGACCACATGACCAGAATAAATGGGAAAATGCGGACCAATTGATCGATCAAATCCTCCGAAGCACGCTTGCCTGGCACCCATGCGCGGGACGCATCGCGCACTTCAAACATCTCGTCGAAGTCGGCCGGCAGCCCGTGCCGCAACATCCGCACTTCCTTCAGCTGCTTCTTCCAACGCCGCAGGATCGACGTCACGCGATGCTCCATCCCGCGCGAACGCTCGTCGCTTTCGCGCGCCAAGAGATAGATAAACGGGCGGCCGTCTTTCCGTAGCATCTCTTCAAAGTTCGGCGGCACGACTAAGAGTAAATCGACTTGCTTTTCGTCGAGCGCGGAGCGATCGATCCGCGCGAGGTAGTCGTCGTTTTGCCCCCGTTGGTCGCGTGCCAGGGCATTCGGATCGAAGGCGCGGGCATCGCGAGAGGGGACATCTAGCTCGCGGATAACGATAATCCGCCCTTCCATCGGATTGTCGAGATAGACCGAAGCAAAGCGGTGTTTCTCACCTTCGCCGACAAAGAGAGGCGGATAGTCTTGAGTGGGATCGTATCGACGGGCTTGGTCGAAAGCGATGGCCCCTCCCGCGGATGCAACGCCCGCCAAGGGCACTCCAACTCCCGAAGGCGTCGCGGTGAACCATCCTACGGCCGGCAGCGGACTGAGATCGGTACAACGAACCGTCCATGGGGGAAGGTATTGTCGGCCCTGCACGCCGAGTACCGTTTGCTTGCCGATCTGACTCATCGCCAGCTGCAAAAGGCCGAAACCGGCAGCCGGATAAAGCAATATCGGCAAGATGGCGATCATAAAAATGGTTCGCCGATCGCGCAACTGATCGCGCAACTCCCGAACCCAGATGAGGCGGATGATAGACCAACGCATGAACCGAGGCACTCCCGCCAACGAGAAATGAAGTCGGCAAGAGAGTATACATCACGCCCGGCGCGCCTGCGGCGGATGCTGCCGGGGGTGTGAGAAACACACACCCGGCAGCTCACGCGGATTGGGTGTGAGCGACACAGACCCGGCAGCACACGCAGCCGGTTAGGGTGTCGTGGCTCGGCTGACCGCGGACGACGCCTTCTTGGCGGGCAGCATTTTGAGGCGGGTCAGGACAACTTTGCTCAGTTCCACAAGATCGCCGGCATCGCCAGACTTCAGCAGCTTGATGCTTTCCGAGTCGCGTTCCATCGGCGGCATACAGAGCGAGACATTCGCTTTTCCCAATACCGTGAAACTGTGGCCATGCACCACCACCGCCGTTTGCTCGTCAATGCCCAGACCCAAACAGCGCGGATGGTTCTCCAGGACGCCGAGCAAGCGTTTCTGGCGTTTGCGATTCTGGAAGTGCTGATCGATCACAACATCCGGCAGCAGGCCAAAGCCCTCGCCGATGCTCGCTTGCGTCTGTCCGCCGGTTATCATAACCGAACTCATGATCGAAGCGCCTGCGGAGGTGCCGCCGATGACACCGCCGCGCGCCAGCAAACGATGCAGTTCGCGTTCGACCGCTGTGTCATGATAGGCGTTGGCCAGCCGCGACTGATCGCCGCCGCCGAGCCAGGCCGCCGTCGCCTCCATCAACGGTTTGACGAAGGACGGATCGTTGGCTCGTTTGCGATCGAGAGTGTTGAGCATCGAGACAGAACTCAACCCTTGCGATCGCCAAAAGGAGAAGCTTCGATAGGTACTCGTCGCGTCGGCCATTTCACTGGCGGTGGGGATGACGACGAGTTTACCTTTGCGTCCGCCGGCCAATTCGAGAAAGCGATCGCGGATAACGTCGGGCATGCCGCCGCCGCCCACGATGACCAACGAGCCGGGGATGGGATTCGCCGCCACGCGCGGCTGGGCTGGGGGTTCCGATTTTGGTTCCGCCGCATTGGCCGACAGACGCGTCAACAACAAGCATAGCAATGTCGCCGAAAACGCCCGCCGAACGAGCGGCGCGAACACAATCGGGCGGTTGGACCAATGGGCGACTCGGATTCCAGAGCGCATCAATCCAGACATAGAAACCTCCGCAACACTGGGGAGGACGAACATCCATGTAAAATTCCCGCGAGAGAACTAAGCCCCTCGCACAGGTTGGGAGAGAGACGAAACAAAAAAAGGCTTGAGGGGATTCGACCCTCCAAACCATACTTTACCATATCTTTCATGCTTCGTGCTACCCGAATCGCTCCCGGCGCGGAATACTCCGCGCCAAGCGGCGATGGATACTGCCGATCATTCGTGAAATGAGGGCGATTTTCGCATCCACCGACGGACTTTCCGAGGCACCTCCTTGCGGCTCGATTGCCGTCTCATACAATCGCGCTGGCAGCCGCTCGCCTCCCCGCAGCGGAGTCAATGCTCGAATCCATCCACCGGAGGGAGTAGATCGTGACCATTCGTCGTTTCTTACTCGTTTTGCCCTTATTGCCCGTACTCGGACTCGCGCTGCTTCGTGGAGATGAAGGAAAGCCCAAAGAACCTCGGTTTTGGCGCGGCATCGACACCGCGGGCATGGATGCGTCCCGCAAGCCCTGGGACGACTTCTACCAATACGCCAATGGCAAATGGATCGCCGAGACCGACATCCCCGCCGACCGTCCCGCCGTCTTCGTCTTTACTCTGTTGGCGAAACGCAATCGTCAGCTGTTGCGTGAGATTCTCGAAACGGCGAGCAAAGACGGCGACGCGCCGAAGAACGGCATCCGCTCGAAAGTCGCCGCCTTCTATCGCAGCGGCATGGACGAACGAAAGATCGAAGAAGAGGGCGCTCGACCGTTGAAGGACGAATTGGACCGAATCGCCGCCGTGAAGGAGGCAAAGGATCTGTTGCCGACATTGGCGCGGTTGCACCTCCTTCGATGCTTCGCCGCTTTCGATTTTGCCTCGACCCCGGATTTGATGGATAGCCGGCGCGTCATCGCCGAGATGTCGCAAGGGGGATTGAGTTTGCCCGATCGCGATTACTACCTCAAGGACGACGCACGCCTGAAGAAAATACGCGGCGATTACCTCGTCCATCTAACCAAGATGTTCGAGTTGCTCGGCGACAAGCACGACGAGGCCGCTAGCGAAGCGAAGACCGTTCTCTCCTTCGAGACGCGCTTGGCCAAGGCATCGCGGGCGCGCGTCGATCTGCGCGATCCGCAGCGCAATTATCATCTGGTGGGCGTGGCGGACTTGGATAAAGAGACTCCCGGAGTCTCTTGGAAGCCGTATCTGGAGGGTTTGGGGCTGGGCAAATTGAAAGAGTTGACGGTAGGACAGCCGGACTTCGTCAAGGAAGTCGGAAAAATGCTCGTCGAAACGCCGTTGGATGAGTGGAAAGTCTATCTGCGTTGGAAACTCCTCAATAGCTGCGCCGATAAGCTCAGTTCGCCATTCGTCGAGGAGGACTTTCATTTCAAAGGGACCGTGTTGACCGGCACGCCGCGCAATCTGCCGCGCTGGGAACGCATCGTGCAAGCCACGGATCATTCGCTCGGTGAGGCGCTGGGGCAGTTGTACGTCGAGAAAGCCTTCCCACCGCAGGCCAAGAAGAAAGCCGAGGACTTGGTCGCCAACGTCAAGGCGACGCTGCGCCATCGCTTGGCCCACCTCGATTGGATGCAGCCCAAGACGCGCAAGGAAGCGCTGCGCAAGCTCGACGCCATCGCGGTGAAGATCGGCCATCCGGATAAGTGGCGCGATTACTCCGGCTTGGCCGTCGACCGCGGCGTCTACGTTCTCAACGCACTTCAGGCCAACACGTTTCTCACCCGCTTCGATCTGGACAAGATCGGCAAGCCGGTCGATCGCACGCAATGGGAGATGACGCCGCCGACCATCAACGCCTACTACAATCCGAGCCTGAACGAAATCGTTTTCCCCGCCGGCATCCTGCAACCGCCTTTCTTCGACCCGGAAGCGGACGACGCCGTCAACTACGGTGCGATCGGCATGGTGATCGGGCACGAACTGACGCACGGCTTCGACGATCAAGGCCGAAAGTACGACGCCGAGGGCAATCTCCGCGACTGGTGGACGCCGGAAGACGCGCGGGTCTACAAGCAGCGCGCTCAGGCCATCGCCGAGCAGTACGACCGCTACGTCCCCATCGACGATCTCAAAATCAACGGCGAAATGACGTTGGGCGAGAATATAGCAGATTTGGGCGGTTTAAAGATCGCCTATATCGCTTATAAGAGGGCGCTCGAAGGCAAGCCCGCGCCGGCCAAGATCGACGGCTTTACCGGCGAACAGCGGTTCTTCCTGTCCTACGCCATGATCTGGCGCGCCGCCATGCGACCCGATTTTCTACGACAGCGTCTAAGAACCGACTTTCACTCGCCGGCGCGCTTCCGTATTCTCGGCCCTCTGTACAATACACCCGAGTTTTTCAAGGCGTTTGAAGCGCCCCCCGAATCGGTGCGATCGAAGCTCAATCCAAATCCCGTAGTGATTTGGTAAGGCGAACCGGCAGCGTGAGTTGCCGGGTTGGTAAGGCGAACCGGCAGCGTGAGCTGCCGGGTTGGTAAGGCGAACCGGCAGCGTGAGTTGCCGGGTTGGTAAG
>JAKBCS010000231.1 GCA_021807595.1 Planctomycetota bacterium
TTGCCGGGTGATTGGACGTGCGGCCTCCACCCGGCAGCTAATGTTGCCGGGTGATTGGACGTGCGGCCTCCACCCGGCAGCTAATGTTGCCGGGTGATTGGACGTGCGGCCTCCACCCGGCAGCTAATGTTGCCGGGTGATTGGACGTGCGGCCTCCACCCGGCAGCTAATGTTGCCGGGTGATTGGACGTGCGGCCTCCACCCGGCAGCTAACGCTGCCGGTTCGCCCTCTCACCGCTCCGCGGTGTGAACCTCGAGATGGTGGAGTTGCAACGAGCCGGATGATATATTGATCCCTGGCTTTCCGCTTTCCCATTGCGGGAGATCGTCGTTCCAACCACCGAGGGGCTTCGTCACCATGCAAACGCATATCCATCGTTTCTGGATCGCTAATGTCGCTTTTGCGACGTTATCCGGTTTCGTCGTCGCGGGCGATTGGCCGCGCTTCCGCGGTCCCAACGGAACGGGAGTCGTCGCGGATAAAAACGTGCCGGTCGCGTGGTCGGAGAAGAATTACTTGTGGAAAACGCCCGTTCCCGGCGTCGGCCATTCGTCGCCGATTGTCCACTCCGGCCGAGTCTTCTTGCAATCGGCCTCGACCGACGGCAAGGAACGCTGGCTGCTCTGCTTCGATGCCGGGAAAGGGGAACTGTTGTGGAAACAGCCGTCGTCCGGTCGCCGGGCGCACATTCACAATCTGAATTCCTTGGCCTCCTCGACGCCGGCCACCGACGGCGAACGAGTGTACGCACTCTTCTGGGACGGCAATAACATCCACCTGAACGCCTTCAATTTCAAGGACGGCAAACCGCTGTGGCAAAAGGATCTCGGCGGCTTTAAGAGTCAACACGGCGTCGGCCATTCGCCCATTGTGATCGACGGCAAAGTAATCGTGGCCAACGATCAAGACGGCTCCGCCCGTTTGCTGGCTTTCGACGCGCGCAACGGCGAACCGCTGTGGCAGGCGGAACGCAAGGCGTTTCGTGCCTGCTATTCGACCCCATTCATCCGCGAGATCGAAAACGGCGGCAAGGAGTTGATCGTCGCCAGCTCGGCGGGAGTCGCCGGCTACAACCTCGCCGACGGCAAGCCGAACTGGTGGTATACCTGGAAATTCGCCAAGGCTCCTCTGCGAACGGTCGCCTCACCCATTTTGGCCAACGATCTGGTCATCGCCACCAGCGGCGACGGAGCGGGGGATCGCGACATCATCGCCGTCAAACTAGGCTCCAAGGGTGAGGCAAGCCGCGACACGCTGGTCTGGGAGAATCGCAAGGATTACCCCTTCCCCTACGTCCCGTGCCCGTTAGCCCGGGGCGATTACGTTTACAGCGTTCACGATAAGGGTGTCGCTTCGTGCCATGCCACGGCTACCGGCGAGGAAATGTGGAACGAACGCCTCGACGCCAGCGGATTCACGGCCTCGCCGATTCTGGTGGATGGCAAGATCTACGCCGTCGCCAACAATGGAACCGTCCACGTCTTGGAGGCCGCGACGAAATACAAGACGTTGGCCGCCAACAAACTCGGCGAGCGAGTCTCCTCCAGCCCCGCCGTGGCCGACAATCGATTGTTCGTTCGCGGCGAGAAACATCTGTTCTGCATCGGCCAACCCGCCGCCAAGTAAGGAGTCAGGCCATGAGCGCCGCCACCATTGCATCGCCGGTTCCGCCCGCATCCGGGGACGGCGACCGAAGCGGATGTCGTTGCCGCCGCGCGGAAGGGCCGTCTGTGCGAACTGGTGGATGGCGTTCTAGTGGAGAAAACGAGGGGTTATTACGAGTCTATTTTGGCTGGTCTTCCGATCTACTTTCTCCACGAATATCAGGAAACCGATCCTCTTGGCATTGTGTTGGCTCCGGATGGAATGACGCGCATCGAACCGGGTTTAATCCGGATGCCGGACGTCTCCTTCCACGCTTGGGAGCATTTTCCCAATCGTCTTCTGCCCGCAGGAGCGTTTCTGGAGCGCGCGCCCGATTTGGCCGTCGAGATTCTCAGTCCCACGAATACTGAGAAAGAAATGGATCGCAAAAGAGGAGTATATTTCTCCGGAGGCACAACCTTGGTTTGGCAAGTGTATCCTCCCGAGCGCCGCGTCCGCGTTTACACTTCCGTCGATGCGTTCGTCGAGTTGACGGAAGACGACACCGTAGCCGGCGATCCGGTGTTGCCGGGGTTCACGCTTTCGATTCGTCGTTGGTTCGAGCGCGCGGGGTAGCGCGCGGTTTGATTCTTGGAACATCATCTAAAAGGGAGAGAAAAACATGAAGTATCTGTTTGGCGCTTTAATTGTGGGACTGGGCCTGTCGGCTGCAACGGTTGGGATGATTCGAGCGAAAGAGGGAGAGAAAAAAGTGGATCATCGAATCTTTGAGCTGCGCACCTACACCGCCGCACCCGGCAAGATGGATGCCCTCAACGCGCGGTTTCGCAATCACACCAACAAACTGTTCGAGAAGCACGGCATGACCATCATCGGTTTTTGGATGCCGGCCAAACAGAAAGAGGGCGAAGCGAAGCTGATCTACATTCTCGCCTATCCGAGCAAGGAAGCGGCGGACAAAAGCTGGAAGGCATTCCGCGACGATCCGGAGTGGAAGAAAGTCGTCGCCGAGACGGAGAAGAATGGCCGTCTGCTGGCCAAGCCGCCGGAATCGGTGTACATGAACCCTACCGATTACTCGCCCTTGAAGTGAGACTTGGGGCCGGATTCGCTACGCATGAGAAGCTTGGAAGGGTGGGTCGAGGATCGTGACCCGCCCTGTTCCAGGCCGAGCGCTCGTCGCTGCGCCGCGGGTTCGAGCGCACGGGACACCGACAGGCTTAAACCTCGGTGTGCCGGTCAGATTGCCCGTCGAGCAGATGGCGCGGTAACGATCCGCGATAGGGCGAAGGAAAGTCATCGTTTTACTTCCCGCCCTGCTCGATCGTATGTTGCTTATTAAGAGCGAGTTTACCGATCTCCGATTTCTCCATTACCGTCGTACCCCCATCTTTACCCGGCCAGTGAATCGTAAGCCGCTGAATCTTCTCCGTCTTGCCCAGACCGAACGTGGCCACCAGTTCGCTTTGGCTGAGATAGCCGCGGGCTGCGGCGATCTCGCGCCGCTGCTCGCCGTCCTTCGTCTCCAGCACGATCCGCGCACCGATGGCGCTGCGATTGGAGTGAACGCCATCGCCTTTCAGCTTGAAGCGAATCCAGTGATGGCCGAGGTTGTTGTCGTTTCTCAGCACCAAAGCGGGACCGCCGTTGCCGACGAGAATCACATCGAGATCGCCGTCGCCGTCGAGGTCGGCGTAAGCGCAGCCGCGACCGACGAGCGGATGAAACAGATCGGAACCGGCCGCTTGCTCCGTCACCGGCTCGAAGCCCTCATTCGGTTTGCTCCAAAACAGTTGGGCGGACTGTTCGTAGCTCTGTGCCGGTTGCAATTTTTTGATGCTCGGATCGAGATGACCGTTGCACGTCAAGAAATCGAGCCGGCCGTCGAGATCGTAGTCGAAGAAGAACGCGCCGAATTTCAGAGGGATGCGGCTCGGCCCGGCGATGCCCTCCGGCTTGGCTTCGTCCTTGAACTCAAGGCGCTTCAGTTGGTCTTGGCACAAGAATGTATCCGGCTCATTTGAGAAGTTGGTGATGAGCAGGGCGTTGCATCCTTTGCGATAGAACGGTGCCCAGTCGATGCCCATAGCGCCGCGCGTTTCGCCGCTGGCATAGGCGACTCCGGAGTAGATGCCCTTCTCCTGGAAGACGCGCCGACCGTCCTTGCCCGCTCGATTGTGAAAGAGAAAATTGCGTACCGTGTCGTTGGCGACGAAGATGTCCGGCCAGCCGTCCTCGTCGGCGTCGCAGACAATGACGGCGAGCGATTTGCCGACGGCGCGCGACGGCGCATCGGGATCGGTGCCCCACGGTTCGAACACCTGCACGCCGGATTCCTTCGATACATCGGTGAATTTGCCGCCGCCCTCATTGCGATAGAGGAAACACACCGCGCCCTCGAACTGCTTGGGCTGGCCGAACGTACGTTCCTTGCCGCCGATCTTGTTGCCGATGCTCAGATCGTAGGCCGGCGACCATTGGACGTAATTGCACACGAACAAATCGAGTTTGCCGTCGCCATCGTAGTCGAGAAACGACGCCGAAGTCGAGAAGCAGATCGGCTTGTTCCATAGGAAGAAATCGCCCGTGTTCCGCTGGGGCCAGCCGCCAGGCCCAGCGACGCCAGCCGACGCCGTCACCTCGACGAAACGCCGCCCGTTCGCTCCGCTGGGATCGGCGCTGTTGTGGAAGAGACGATTGCCGCCGATGCCGGTGACGAACAGGTCCGGCCAACCGTCGTTGTCGTAATCGCCGATCGTCGCGCCCATGCCGAACATCGTGACGGCCAATCCGGCTTCCTTCGTGACATCCTGAAACTTGCCGTTGCCTAGATTGCGATACAGCACCAATGTCGGTGGGCCGTCACCCGGCAGCTGACGCTGCCGGTTCGCCTGACCGGGCCAAGGACAGGCATTGACGAATAAAAGATCGGGTTTGTCGTCGTCGTCGAAGTCGAGGACGGCGACTCCGCCGCACATCGTTTCGGGCAGCAGTTTTTTCTCGGTTAGGCCGTTAGTATGGACGAAGGTAATGCCGGCGTCTTTGGTGATGTCGGTGAAGCGAACGAGAGGAACCGGTGTCTCCTCGCGCCGGTTTGCCGGGCCGGGATCGATGATTTTCGTTGGCGTGTCCGTTGATTTTGGCCAATAGTGCCATGCGACCCACGCCGCGCCGCTCAACGTAAGAACGCCGCCCACAAACCAGGTGACTGAAAACGTTTTGCAACAAGATAGAGACATAGAGGAAGAACTCCCGAATGAAGTCGGATTCGTGGTTAGCGTTTGTCTCATATGCTCCCCTCTCTCCTGTACTCAGGGGCGAGGGGTCGGGGGCGAGGGGCAAGAAAGCTGCGGAAAACTCAACCCCTCTCCCCAACCCCTCTCCCCTGAGTACAGGAGCGAGAGGGCTTCTGGGACAGTCGCTTAGCAACGCTTCTGCGAAGCGTTGCTAACCGTTAATAACCCGGCGCGCCCGCACGATGCAACGGATAAATAACGATGGCCTCCGCCGCATGGTTGGCAGCGGGATGCTTGGCGCGATACGCCTGTATGGCCGTACTTTGTGCCAGTTCGTCCGGCTTGAAAATCTGGAACAACTCCAGATGCAGCCAGTCGAGAACATAAGCTGCCGCTTCTTTCAACTCGGCGTCCTTCTCGTTATGAAAAAACGGCTCGATGCGTGCGAGCAACAACTCGAAACGCGGTCGTTTCGGCTGCTTCGACGAGACGGGTTCCGCACCCAAGGCCGCAACCGCTCGCGCCAGACGAACTGCTGCCGTTCTTCGCTCCGTTTTGTCGGTTTTGTCGCCGAGAAGCGTCGTCGTCAACGCTAACAAAGACGCTTCCTCGGTCCTCGGCGTTTCCTCGGCCAATGTCAACCGGGACATCGGCGTACCGAGCATCTGAAAGCACTGATGCAAGCCATAATGAGCCTTCTCATTCTCAGAATCGAGCTTCAAGGCTCGTTCATATTGTTCAATCGCCTCCAACAGAAAGCCATCGCGCGCGGCGGACTGACCGCGCT
>JAKBCS010000232.1 GCA_021807595.1 Planctomycetota bacterium
GGCCGGTTTCACTCCCGAAGAGAATCGGGGGCGAAAAACAACGGGTCAGGCATTCGAGTCGGCGGGACTGAAACCCGACCGCGTCGCCTCCAGCTGGAAAACCTGGGCCGCCACGGCGCGATAAGCGAGCATCTCGGCAACCACGCCGGAGATTGCCGTTTCGGACATGCCGCGCAAATGCACGGTCACAGCGCGATTTCGGCCAGGGCGGTGGCGAGGGCGTCGATGTCGTCGGTGGTGTTGAATGGTCCTGGACTGATGCGGACGGTTCCTTCCGGGGCGGTGTGCAGTGCCTTGTGGATGTAGGGAGCGCAGTGCAAGCCCGGGCGCACGGCGATGTCGAACGCCTGATCGAGAATGCCGCCCAGTTCGGCGGCCGGCAGCGATTCGGAGCGGAAGCTCAAAGTGCCGACGCGCCGGTCGTGATGGCGATGGCCGAATACCTCATGGCCTTTGATCTCGTCCAATTTTCTCCATAAGCGCTCGACTAACTCGACTTCGTGCCGATGGATCTTGTCCATCCCTTCCCGTTGCACATAGCGGATGCCTTCGACGAGGCCGGCGACGCCGAGGACGTTGGGCGTGCCGCCTTCGAGAAAGTAGGGATACTCGCGCGGCTGCGTCTCGCTGGACGAATCGCCGCCCGTGCCGCCCTCGCGCCACGCCGACACTTTGGCCCGGGGACCAACGTAGAGGAAGCCGGTTCCGGTCGGCCCCAGAAGCGATTTGTGCCCCGGCGCGGCCAACAGATCGACGTTCATTTCCTGAATATCGAGAGGGAGTACGCCGGCCGTTTGTGCCGCATCGACGAGGAAGAGCAGATCGTGTTCCCGCGCGATACGGCCAATGTCGGCGATGGGCTGCACCGTGCCGAGGACGTTGCTGGCATGGGTCAGAGCGATCAGCCGTGTCTTGTTGGTGATGGCCTGGCGAACGGCGTCGGGATCGATCGTGCCGCCGCCGTCGGCCGTCAGGCGCGTCAGGGTGATGCGTCCGGCCAACTCCATCGCCCGCAGCGGCCGGCTGACGCTGTTGTGTTCCAGATTCGACGTGATAACGCGATCGCCCTCGGCCAGCACGCCCTTGAACGCCATGTTCAAGGCGTCGGTGCAGTTGAGGGTGAAGACGAACCGCTCCGGTTCTTTGCCGTGGAAGAACTGGTTGAGCAGATGGCGTCCTTCGTCGAGAACGTGTTCGGCGGCCAGCGCCATTTTATGTCCGGCGCGTCCGGGATTGGCCAGGCTCTGGCGCGCAAAGCGATCGAGCGCCTGATAGACGGCTTCGGGCTTGGGAAAACTGGTGGCGGCGTTATCGAGATAAATGCTCATCTACAAGCTCTCGTCGAAATCAGGCTCGGTCACCAACCGATTCAATTCTCGAATTATCGTAATCGATTATTCTATGCGTTCGCAGCTACCGGAACACTCCCTCCGCCGAGCGTTGCCTTGCGTCCCTCCCACACCCCCTTGCAACGCTCGCGATGTCGTTGCAACGTAGGCGAACCGATCGTGTAGGATAGGCGTCTGTTTGGCGAGCGTGGTTGCGCAAGTTCGAGTGGACCAGGCCCGGCGGAGCGCGAAAGCGTAAGCGACGGAACCACAACTGTCGCTTACGCTTCCGACTCTCAGCGAACGTGACGCGGGAGATCCATGAGGTAGCACGCCGATTTTCCGCCGCCCGCGGCAATGTGTCGGCCATCCGGCGTGAAGGCGGTGCAGAGCGTCTTGCACGGAAAACGATGACGGTGCAGGATGGCCCCGTTGCCGAAATCCCAGACGATGACCTCTCCATCGGTTCCCGCCGAGACCATGCGCCGGCCATCGGGATTGAAGGCCGCCTGATAGATTGCGCCTTTGTGTCCATCGAGACAATGGATCGGTTTGCCGTCGGCAACGCGCCAACAGCGGAGCGTTCGATCGACGGAACCGGAGAGAAGACTCGCGCCATCGGGAGAAAACGATAGACTGTAAACCGCGCCGTCGTGTCCCTCGAAAAGGCGCTGCAAACGGCCGGTGGACGGATGATACAGCCGAATGAGGCCATCCAACCCGGCCAGGGCGATCGACTTTCCGTTAGGCGACGCGGCGACGGCGTACAGCGGCATTCCCTCCGGTTCGACGCGAATCGTTCGCTCCACCACGCCCTCGGCCGTTTTCCATATCTCGGCGACGCCGGCTTCGCCACCGGCGATCAAACGCCGACCGTCGGGCAGAAAGGCGATGCCCTGCACACAACCGTTGCGTCCCGTCAACCGGGCGCGTACCTCCCCGGTAGATGTGTCCCAGAGTCGAATCGTGCCATCGAGTCCCGCCGAAGCGAGTTGCCGACCGTCGGTGCTGTAGGCCAACGCCAACACTTTGTCCCGATGTCCGGTAAACGTCTTCACGATTCGTCCGGTCTGGGTATTCCAAATCCCGATGGTGCGGTCGAAGCTCGCCGAGGCCATTTGCTCGCCATCGGGCCGAACCACCATGGCGTACACGGCGGCGCGATGGCCGTTCAATTCTCGAATCGGCTGTGCGTTCGCCTCGGTCGCACCCGATCCGGCCAAAAGCGCGAGCGGAAACCAGAAACGTACCATCGATTCGTCCTCACGTCAGACGGGAGAGGGCAGCGGTGCGAGGGCAACGAAGAGGGGGAGATGTTAGCGAGCCATCGATTGGTGTCAATCGGAGTCGCCCGCCATGAACCCGAGTACCGGAGACGGCGATCCGCCTTGACCTCCGCGCGAACCGTGCATTACCATTCTGCCGCGTTGCATGGCGTGCCGTCTCGCGGTGAGGAAAGGATTCTCCTATGCCGACTTCCCTTCAGACTCGGTCGCGCGGGTATTTTCGGCCCGCGGAGAGAAAGCCGCTCGACGAGCCGAGAAAAGCGCGCGCGGCTCGGTTGGTTCCTTCGTTCCTCTTCCTTTTCACCGTTGTCTTGGCGGGTTGCCTTTATGCGCGCTTTCTGGGCGTCGATCGCGCGCTGTGGTACAACCCCTATCACGACCGGAGCGCCCACTACCTTTACAGCTTGAAATTGGCGACCAACATCGGCGAAGGACGGGTGCTTTCGTTTCTTCACGACATCGCGGACGCCAAGATTTGGCCACCGCTTCACGGCATAGCGGCGGCTACGGTTCAATTGGTGGGCGGGCGCGATCCCCGCTTGGCCGTGTTGCCGAGTCTGGCGGGGTGGCTCGCCACGGTGCTGCTCGCCTTCCTGGTGGCTCGCCGCGCCGCGCCGCGCGGCGGAACACTAGCCGGTCTGCTGGCCTCGCTGTTTGCGATCGCCAGTCCCGCGGGACGCGCCTACGCCGCCGACATCATGTTGGAGAGCCTCGGCGCGGCTTTGTCGCTGCTCGTTCTCTACTGTTAT
Source organism: Planctomycetota bacterium (assembly GCA_021807595.1). Taxonomy (GTDB): domain Bacteria; phylum Planctomycetota; class Planctomycetia; order Gemmatales; family Gemmataceae; genus JAJPHU01. Next base: position 3,364 of record JAKBCS010000232.1, read on the forward strand.
TTGCTCACCGTGCAGGGCTATTCCGGCGAGTCCGCGAAAGCTCGATGGCTTGCGCTGTCGCTGTTGTTGTTGTTTCTGGAAAAGTACAACTATTGGTTCCTCGTGGTCGTCTCGCTTCTGGCAGCCGAAGCGATGACGCGAGCGCGAACTTATCTCCGCGCGCTCGCCGAGGTCGTTCGGAGTACGGACTGGAAACGTTGGCTGGCGGGGCAGACTCGGCATCCCATCGTTCTCTCCGCCGGAGCGGTCCTGATGCTGAGCGTCGGCGTTCTACTGCGCGGCGAACGACCCATCGAGATATTCGGATATTCTCTATCGCTTTATCCGCCCCACAATTTGTTCCATGTCGCCTATGTTTTGGTGTTTCTGCGCGTGGCGTGGTGGTGGCGGCAAACGGGCCGCGCGCGGACGGATCGGCTGGACGAGCGTTGGCGGCAGATCGTTCTCTGGCTGATCCTTCCGTTGTCGATGTGGTTTTTATTACCCAAACGTCCGAGCTACTTCGTCTGGTATTTGAGTTTCGCCGATCGATCGCCCAAGCAGCCGATGGATATACTCGGCGGCTTCCGCGATTATGCGACGTGGATGGTGCAAGATTATCATTGGACTCCCGCCTGCGCGCTGGCGGCAGTAGTCTTGTGCGCGGTCGGTTTGCTGGCGTGGCGTCGGTCGCGTCCGGGTGGAGCGGCTATCGTAGCCCTCGTTGTGCTGTCGTCCGTGCTGACGCCGACGCATCCCAATCACAAAAGCCGCATGATGCACTCGTGGATGCCCGCCGCGTGGGTGGTGGCCGGCCTCGGAGCGGCGGCGCTGGTTTATGGCCGAGGCACGGCGCGCGTGCCGCGTCTGCGTCCGTGGCTGGCTGGAGCGGTCGTCGGTGCCGCCGTCTGGATGCAGTATCCCGCTCCGTTCGCCGTCGCCAAGACGATGGAAGGCGGGGCGCATACCGAGTTCCCCTCCATGCTCGATGTCACCGATGCGTATCTGCCGCATGTGGACGGCGCGAGGCGCACGCTGCTGCTGACCACCCTGCCGCTCAAACCGATGGTGCAATGGACGTGGCTCCAGCGCTTCGGCAATTTCGACCGTCTGGAACAGCGCTGGTACGGTTTCGGAACGCCCGGCGACGGGAATCGCCGTGCCTTCGCCGCCTGGCTGCAAAGCTCAAATTGCGACACCGTGGTTTCTTGCGAGACGACGATTCCTCGTCCGGGAGTAGATTCGGGGCCGGAGTGCGTCGTCCATGCCGAACTAGTGGAGGAGTTGTCTCGCCAAAACCTCTATCGCGTGGTGTCGGAACGAGCCTTGCCGCACATCGGCTGCCGCGTGCGCGTCTGGCAACGTCGAGCGGATGAAACGCGATGGGCGCTCAGGCCGGAACGAGCCGGTGGCGGGCGCGAAACGAGGCATTGAGCCAGCGCGGACTGGGTTTGACGGCGAGATACGACCTGCCATGAACCTGGAGCGGCAACCCCTGTTCTTGAAAGAACGCATCGACGGCCTGGCGAACCTCGGGACTGTCGGCGTTCGTGTAATCGTGGCCGCCGAGTACGCCGCGCCGTTTCACTTTCGGGAACCACGCCTGCAAATCGCGCCGCACCGCGGGGTAGGCGCGATCGGCGTCGAGGAAGACGAAATCGATCGTGCCGTCCTCAAACAGGTCGGCCGCGCGCTCCGAAGACATCCTCAAGGGACAGATTATATCTTCAACTTGAGCGCGTCTTGCGTTGCGGATAAACTCTCCATACACGTCCTTGGCTTGCGCCAACGACGAATCCGAATGACACGCGCTGTAAACCCAGCCGTCCCAGAGATCGACGACGTAAAGGCGGATGCTTTTGCCCGAGCGCTTGATGCGTGAAGCCAAATAGATGCTCGAACGTCCGAGATAGGCACCGACCTCGACGAAGATCGCGCCCTCTCCGGCGCGTTCGACGAGATGATCGTAGATGTCGGCGAAATCGAACCAGCCGGGAATCTGCTCGTGGTAATCCATCTCCACTCCAGGAGAACCGGCGAATCACTTCGCACTTCAAGACGACGAGAACACTTCGATGGCGAGTCCCATCCGTTGGGCGGAGGAGGAGATGCTAACCTTCCCTTTTTTCGCTGTCAACCCGATCCGCGCGCTTCGCTGCTGGAGGCGTCGAATGCTCGGCGGATGGCTTCCATGCGACGACGGTTGACGCCGAAGTCACCGAAGCCGGCGCGCGAGGCGGAGCGGAAGTGGATCGTTTTCGTTGAGTCCTCGACGAGAAACT
>JAKBCS010000097.1 GCA_021807595.1 Planctomycetota bacterium
TTTAAGGCATCGGGATTGTCCGACGAAGACGCCGTTATGGCCGCGTTCGAGGAGAACGCGCACGATTTGATGCGCGTGGGTGGGAAGTAATGAAGTGGTTATTCGCCCATGCCGCCGCTAATACCACTGCATCCAGACAGTTCCTTGAGTCCGGCCAAATTGGAGCAGTACGCGAAAGAATCGACTCAGGCATTGATTGATTCGCTGCGGCCGGGCCAGGCGGGTTCCTTGAAGGTCGGGCCGGACGGTACGATGGTGGATGGGCACCATCGCATCAAGATTCTTCGTGAGCGTGGCGTGAACGTGGATTCGCTATTGCGTGAGATCGTCGCCAAAGCATAGGTGAGGGTCATGCGGACGGAATTGTACTGGATCGAAGGACCGTGGCGCGGCCGATTGGCTATCATGCCGCGCCCCCGTGGGCGAGATTGGCTCGAAGACGAAATCTCCTCGTGGCAGCGCATGGGCATCGAAGTAATTGTCTCCGCTCTAACGAGTGAGGAAAACGCAGAGTTGGATCTGATGCGAGAACGGGAGCTATGTGAAAAAGTGAAGATTGTTTTTATCGCTTTTCCGATTGCGGATCGCGGCCTTCCGCCCTCGATGAAGGCCGCTCTGGATTTGGCCTACCGACTTGAACAGCGTCTAGCGCTGGGCGAAAACATCGCCATCCATTGCCGTCAGGGGATAGGCCGATCCTCGCTGTTGGCTGCCTGTGTCCTCGTGGCGAGCGGCGGCGATCCGGAGTCGGCTTGGGAACGAATTGCGGCGGCACGCGGCTGCCCGGTTCCAGATACGAGCGAACAAAAGGACTGGGTAACGCAGTTCGCCCGCCACAAGTTGGTTCCTCTCGGAGAACCAACGGGAAGCGAGCGAGAACGAGGTAAGCGATGACCGCGATTTTGTCCAAACAAACGGCCATGCGACGGCCGCGGACGCACAAGGAATTACCGGAATCGGATGGCGCGATAGTCGAGAATTTTTTGGAGCATCCGCAGAGTATTTTGCTGACGGAGTCGATCTGGCCGCTCTTGCAACAGCGGCATCCAGACGGCCAATTTTGCGTCGGTCAGAATAGCGCGATCTATTGGCAAGACATCGATCCTCCTGCCAAGGGTTGCAAGGCACCGGACTGGTTTTATGTGCCAGGCGTTCCGCCCATGTTGGAAGGAGAGTATCGCCGATCGTATGTGTTGTGGCGTGAAGCGATCGCTCCTCTCATTCTCATCGAATTTGTTTCCGGCGACGGCACGGACGAACGCGATCGAACGCCGAATTCGGGGAAATTCTGGGTCTACGAACAGGCGATTCGCGCACCGTTTTATGCGATTTATGAGGTCGATCCCGGCCAGGTGGAGGTGTATCGTTTGGTCGATGGTCGTTATGAACTTGTGAGCGCGAACGAACGCGGACATTATCCCATTGCTTCACTTGGCGTGGAGTTGGGCATATGGCAGGGACGATTTTTCAATCAACAAGTGCCGTGGCTGCGCTGGTGGGACGCCCAAGGCCAACTGTTGCCGACGGCGGAAGAACGAGTGCTGCGATTGACCGAGCGCTTACGGGCGGCGGGGATCGATCCGGATAAGGAATAAGGACAGGCTGAATCAGCGGTGAGGCACCCGCGCGAACTTGGCATTGATCTCGACTCTCTGGGAATCAAGGGCCAGACGCGGAGCATTGAGGAGGGTTTGCGATGTTCGGCGATGGCGCTCTGACGTTTCGGGAGTTCATGATTCGCGAACCGCTGCCGTTGGCTACGATTCACGACGCCGTGTTGGAGTTTCTGCGCGGTCGAGAGGATGCCGTCCTCTGCGGTGCCCAAGCAGTCAATGCCTATGTGGAAGAACCGCGCATGACCCAAGACGTGGACATCGCCTCAACGCACGCCGAGGAACTGGCCGAGGAATTGCGTGATTTCCTCAATAAGCGATTTCACATCGCCGTCCGCGTCCGCAACATCCGGGATGGTCTGGGCAATCGCATCTATCAACTGCAAAAGCCGAAGAATCGACATTTGGTCGATGTTCGCCCCGTCGATGTGCAACCACCGAGCCAGCGAGTGAACGAAGTTTTAGTCGTTACTCCGTCCGAGTTGATCGCCGAAAAGGTGGTCAGCACGATCGAACGATCCGATCCGGCCAAAAGTTTTACTGATCGGGCCGACCTGATACGCCTTCTTCGGGTGTTTCCGCAGTTAAAAGCCCAAGACGGCCCGGTTGCCGAGCGCCTCCGCGCTGCCGACGCATCGGAACAAGTGATGGCGGCGTGGAAAGAGTTGGTTGCGCAAGAGATTCAACCCGAAGATGAGGACGACGAGTTCGACTATTGAGGCAGGCTTTTTGAGACGAGGTTTTGACGATGGGTAAGCCGACCGGATTTCTGGAGTATCCGCGCGAACTGCCGTTGGTGCATTCGCCGGCGGAACGCATACATAATTGGTCCGAGTTTCACGAACATGCCGAAGAGAAACAGCTCCGCACTCAGGGTGCGCGCTGCATGGATTGCGGCGTACCGTTCTGTCATACCGGCTCGCTCATTGAGGGCATGGCCGCAGGCTGCCCCATCAACAATCTCATACCGGAGTGGAACGATCTCGTTTATCGTGGATTGTGGCGCGAAGCGCTCGACCGTCTGCACAAGACCAACAATTTCCCGGAGTTCACGGGGCGGGTTTGTCCCGCACCGTGCGAGGGATCGTGCGTGCTGGGCATCAACGAACCGCCGGTGACGATCAAAGCCATCGAGTGCGCCATCGTCGATAAGGGGTTCGAGGAAGGCTGGATCGTACCGGAGCCGCCGGCGGTGCGCACCGGCAAGAAAGTGGCCGTTATCGGTTCGGGACCGGCGGGACTTTCTGCCGCGGCGCAGCTCAACCGAGCCGGACATTGGGTCACGGTCTTCGAGCGCGCCGACCGCATCGGCGGACTACTCATGTACGGCATTCCCAACATGAAGCTCGATAAGCGCGAAGTCGTGCAGCGCCGGATCGATTTGTTGAAGGCCGAGGGCGTCGCCTTCGTCACCAACTGCGAAGTGGGCAAGGATTATCCCGCCGACAAGCTGCGCAAGCAGTTCGATGCCATCGTGCTGTGCGGCGGGGCGACGAAGCCGCGCGATCTACCCATTGAAGGACGGCAATTGTCCGGAATCCACTATGCGATGGAATTTCTGCACGCCAACACCAAGAGTTTGCTCGATAGCCGACTCGCCGACGGCGCGTACATCTCGGCCAAGGGAAAAGATGTCGTGGTCATCGGCGGCGGCGACACCGGCACCGATTGCGTCGGCACGTCGATGCGGCACGGCTGCAAGAGCCTCGTCCAGTTCGAGATTCTGCCCGTGCCGCCGCTAACGCGCGCCGCCGACAATCCCTGGCCGCAGTGGCCGAAGGTCTACAAGCTCGATTACGGACAGGAAGAGGCGGAAGCGATTTTCGGCAAAGACCCTCGTGAATATCTCATTAACACGAAGAAGTTTGTCGGCGATGCCAATGGCCGCGTCAAGGAACTCCATACCGTGCGCGTCGAATGGGTAAAGGACAATGGACGTATCTTTCCCCGCGAAGTGCCTGGCACCGAACGTGCCTTCCCCGCGCAACTTGTGCTATTGGCAATGGGCTTCCTGGGACCTGAAAATCAATTACTCGATCAACTCGGGGTCGAGAAAGACGCTCGCTCGAATGCCAAAGCCGAACACGGTGCTTTCGCCACGAGCGTTCCGGGCGTGTTCGCCGCCGGCGATATGCGGCGCGGGCAGAGCCTCGTTGTGTGGGCTATCAACGAAGGCCGCGGCGCAGCCCGCGAGTGCGATCGCTATCTGATGGGCGATACACAGCTACCGTAATGCGTTCGGAAAGGCTGCGGGTTGCGTCAGCGCCCCAAAGACAACGTCCTCAAGGGGCAGGCAAGGACGCCTGTCGGCGGCGGACGGCGACGACGTGGATGAGAGAGGTCCACTGAACCGCTTCCGATTCCGGATCGGCGACGACCATCGTATTATTGAGGACAATGACATCTTCTGGATGTTTAATGGCGAAGATTTGGCCGCTCGACAATTCGACCTCGGCCGGCTCAAAGGGGGGCACTTAACAGTCGGCGAATTGCTTCGACATACATTCTGTTCTCTCTTATAATCCGTCGCCAAGTGTAGCGCGTTCACATTTATTCTATCCATCGTTCGATCTCCGCAAGCATCGCCGCACGGACCACGATTCTATCTTCTGCTCGCAAACGCTCCAACCATTGCCACTGACACAGCGTCGTCCACAGATCATGAATCTTTTCGGAGTCAAAAACTCGCTCTTTTATCAGCGGCCTCATCTCGGAAAGCAGCGAAACCCAGACGCCGAACGTCTCATCGTACTCGGCTTCCAAGCGTTGGCGCACATTTTGGGCGAGCCTTGGCGCGGCACCTCCGGTACCAATCGCCAAGAGAAAATCGCCTCGCCGCACGGTCGCCGGGAGAAAGAAATCGCCTGCCGCCGGTTCACTGGCCGCATTGACCCATAGGCCGCGCGCTCGGGCATCGGCGACGACCCGCTCGTTCAACTCGACGGGACCAGCGGCGAACACCAGGGAAGCGCCTTGGAGATGATCGGGAGAATACGATTCGGTGCGCCAATCGAGCAGCGGATCGCTCAGCGTGGCCGGACGTGGTTCCAGACAGATCAGGCGCACTCGTCCGCCGCCGGACACGACCGCCGCCGCCTTGCGCTGGCCCACCGCGCCGCCACCGATCACCACGGCGAGACGATCCGTCAGGTTCAGGAGAAGGGGCAGCACGGGGTCTCCTATGGATGACGGCGAGGACGTGGCAAAGCGTCACGGCCGACTACGCTTCCTTGCGCTGTTCGCCAATCTCCGCCAAGCGTTGGCGGACGCGCTCGGCGTATTCCTCGGACAGTTCGATGCCGAGATAGCGCCGCCCCAAACGCTTCGCCGCCGCCAAGGTCGTACCGCTGCCGGCGAATGGATCGAGGACCAAGTCGTCGGGATTGCTCGACACGGCGACGATCCGCTCCAACACGGCCTCCGGCATCTGACACGGATGTCCGGTGCGCTCCTTAAACGTCCCACACACACGCGGCACATACCAGGTATCGCTGTCCGCCCGAAAGCAGCGCTCGTCCTCTTGCGGGCGCAGCACCCAGGTATCGTCGGGGAGCTTGCCGACCGGATTGGCGCGGCGGTCGGCGTAGGTCGTTTGCCGAGCCGATGGCACACGCACCGCCGCGGCGTTGAACGTGTAATGTTTGGGGTCCATCACATAGTACAAAATATGGGCGTGGCTGCGATTGAACTTGCGCTTACAGTTGACGCCGAACGTATAGTGCCACACGATCCAATTGCGCATCGTGAGGCCGAGGAAGTCGAGGCGCACTTTCAACTCGGCGACGTACTCATCGCCGATGGCGACGTAGAACGAGCCGTCCGGCTTGAGGACGCGCCGAACCGCCGCCAACCACGACTCGGTCCAGGCGAGATAATCGGCACGGCTTTGGCGATCGTTGTAAACGTCGTATTCGTAACCGATGTTGAAGGGCGGATCGGCGAAGGCCAGCGCCACACTTGCTTCCGGAAGTTCGGCAAGATGGCGCAGGCAATCGCCGGTCAGAACTTGGTCCATATCGCAAATCCTCGCTGCATGGATTCTCACCGCGGCAGATCGTTCCTTCCATCTTACCTTCTGACGCCAAGCCGTCTGCCTCCGCGAATTGAATCGAGGGAAAAATCGGACTCTCGGAGAGAAAAGCACGACAACGCTGGCACAATCCTCATTTACACTCTAAACTTGAACGGATTGCCCACCCCGCCCCCCTCCGCCCTCGGCACAAAGGTTTCGAGGCATTGGCTATGATCGATCGAGTTCTGCTCGGCAAATACCGAATCGTTCGTCGGCTCGATCGGGGCGGCCTGTGCGATATTTGGTTGGCTCGACAACTGGACGGGAGCCGCGAGGTCGTGGTCAAGGTCTTGCAAGAGGCGTTCGCCGGACAAGCCAAACCGCGCGAGTTCCTTCGCCGCGAAATTCACATCCTGTCTCGCTTTCGCAATGCCAACGTCGTCGGCTATTGCGATGCCGCCCCCCACGATCCCAACGGGCCGATCCTCGTGATGGAATACCTCCGAGGACTCGATCTGGGAATGTTGCTGCACCGCGAGGGACGCCTCTTGCCGGAGCGAGCGGGGCGATTGTTGGCGCAGTTATGCGCGGCTCTCGAGGCGGCCCACCGAGCCGACATCGTCCACTGCGACATCAAGCCGGGCAATCTCATGATCGTCCATCCCGCCACGCCGCAAGAGACGCTGAAGTTGATGGACTTCGGCTTGGCTCGCATGGGTTCGCTCTTGTACATCGGGGTCGATGAGGTCAACGATTGCTCGCGGAGTGTGGCATCCGGCACGCCGGAGTATCTCGCGCCGGAGCAGGCGCTTGGGCAGGAACTCGATGCGCGCGGCGATCTGTACAGCGTCGGCGTGGTGTTGTACGAAATGTTGAGCGGACGCCGGCCGTTCGAGCAAGGCAACGCCGAGGAATTATTGCGCGCCCACTTGCGACAGGAACCTCCGACGTTTGCCGAGCGCGGCGTCGAACACATTCCACCGGAAGTGGAGAGCGTGGTGCGGGCTTGCTTGGCGAAACATCCGGACGATCGCCCCCGCGATGCCGCCGAGTTACTTGGGCGCTACGAGAAGGCTGTGGGCAAGCGTCTCTCGGGGCCGCGCGGCAGCGGATCGAGACTGTTCAACCTCCGTCCCAACATCCCCGCGCCGCCTCCATCCGATGTGCCACCGAGCAAGCCGAGTACCCCCGTGCCGGCCTCCGACCGGCACGCGCTCCGCCAAGACTTCGAGGCCGACATGCCCGAAGCGATGGCCATGCTCAAAATCAAAGGATTCCTGCACGATCTGGGCAGCAGCGACATTCAATCCGAGCCGGGCCTGATCCGCGTTCGCCTGAGCGATCCAGAGCCGGTCAAGAAAAAGAGCCGATTGTTCGCCCTGCTCGATCGCAGCGAGCGTAACTCCGGCACGATGCGGCTTGCCGTCGTCACGGAAATGACCTTGCAGATGGAGCGCCTCGATCCTCGCCAACCCAATCGCCTGCGCATCACGCTCATCGTGCGAGCGAGCAACGGCCTGGTCACACCGATGTGGCGGTCTCGCTGCCAGAAAATCGGGAACGATCTGAAGGCTTATCTGATGGGACGCTAATCGTTTGGCCGCGAGGCGAATGCGCTTCGCGTCGCGGCCAAACGTAAAGGCGCGGCTTACTTCGGCGAAAACGGATGTTTGGCCGTGTCCTTCTTGGCCAAAATCTCGTCGATCTTCGGTTCATTCTTCATAGCGCGTTCGATGGCCAACTTGGTGGCCTCGTAGTTGTACTGGTAGATTTTGGTGTCGTCCTTGGCCAGCCAGTGGATAAACACCCCGCAAACCACGACCAGTTCCTCGGCCTGGGCTTTGCTGATTACGCCGGAGGCGACGCAGTCCGTAACCGCCTTGGCCACCGCCGCCTGAGCCGGACCGAACATCTGCACCGCCTGCGGCGCGCCCTTGATCGTCACCTTGGTGATAAGTACCGTCGCCGGCTTGCAAAGTAGATTCGGCGTCAGCACGGCCAACAAGTTCGAGTGCCCTTGCTTTTGATCCGCCAGAGCATTGGCGAATGCCGTGCCGACCGGACCGTCTTTCGAGCCGATCAACAGGTCGATGTGGGCTATCTCGTTGCCGTCGCCGGCCAGTGCTTCACCGATGAACATGGACATCGTTCGTTCTCCTGAGAAGAGGGATGTTGTCGTCGTTTGGTCGATGGGGAAAACTATATGCGATGAGGGGGCTTGTGGCCAAGGAGAAAAGGCGAAAGGGCACGCCGAGAACGGACGAATCCGTCTTGGCGTGCCCTGAACGCCGGACGCGGGACACATCGCACCGTTGGGCGGTCTGGGTCAAGACCGCGCAGCGCGAGAGGGCCGGCCTGTCGGAGTGTCGGCGTTTCTCGGCCTGGCGATGCTTACCGCGCGTTCCGCTTGTCGTGAAGCGGAAGCACCCACTGCCGCACGAGGGGTGAGGGGTGGCTGCTTTCATCATCGACCACCGCCCCCGTCGCACTTAAAAAAACCACGGCGAACCGGCAGCCTAAGCTACAGGCTCGCCGTCGCGGCATACAATGATTCCTCCATGAGCCAAATCGATCCGCCGTTGTTATCCATGCGAGGGATCGTCAAATCGTTCCCGGGCGTGCGCGCGCTGCGCGGCGTCGATGTCGAGTTGCATGGCGGCGAAGTTTTGGCGCTGTTAGGTGAGAACGGCGCGGGAAAAAGCACGCTCATCAAAGTCTTGGCCGGCGCGCATCGTCCCGAGGCGGGAAGCATCCATCTGTACGGAGAGGAGACGCACTTCGCCAGTCCCCACGACGCGCGACGCGCCGGGATCGCCGTCATCTATCAAGAATTCCAGCTCGTACCGTCGCTCACGGCGGTCGAGAATATCTTTCTCGGTCGCGAGCCGGCCCGCGCCGGCTTTGTGCGCCGCCGCGAAGAACGCCGCCGCGCCGAGGAGCTATTCGCGCGGATCGGCGTCGGTGTCGATCTGGACGCGCCCTGCCGCGAATTGACCGTGGCACAACAGCAGGTCGTCGAGATCGCCCGGGCGCTGGCGCTGGAGGCGCGCCTCGTCGTCATGGACGAGCCGAGTGCCACCCTGACGCCGCAAGAGGTCGAGTGCCTGTTCGCCATCATCCGCGATTTACGGACAAAAGGCATCGGCATAATCTACATTAGTCATCGCTTGGACGAAGTGTTTGCTATCGCCGACCGCGTCATGGTGATGCGCGACGGCGAAGGCATCGACTGCCGGCCCATCGGCGCGACCGCGCGCGACGAATTGATACGTCTCATGGTCGGCCGGCGCTTGGAGGAAGAGTTCCCTCGACGGAACGTCGCCATTGGCTCGCCGCGCCTGCGCGTGCGCGGGTTGATGAGCGGGCGCAAGGTGCGCGACGTATCTTTCGAGGTTCGCCGCGGCGAAGTGGTCGGCCTGACCGGACTCGTCGGCGCGGGGCGAACGGAAACGGCGCGAGCCATCTTTGGGGCGGATCGTCTGGAATCCGGCGCGGTCGAACTCGACGGTCGAAGACTCGCCATCCGTTCGCCGCGCGACGCCGTTGCCGCGGGCATCGCCCTGCTGACCGAGGATCGCAAGGGACAGGGCTTGGTGCTGTCGCAGTCGGTGCGCGAGAACTTCGCGTTGCCGAACCTGGAGCGATTCTCGTCGTGGGGATTCGTACGCCGCCGCGCCGAACGGGAAGCCTTGACCGATCGCGTCGAGGCGCTCCGCATCCGCTTGGCTAGTTCGGAACAGCCGGTCGGCAATCTGTCGGGCGGCAATCAACAAAAAGTCGTCCTGGCCAAATGGCTCGAACGCCGTTGCGAGGTGCTGCTGTTCGACGAACCAACGCGCGGCATCGACGTGGGGGCCAAGGTGGAGATTTATCATCTCATCAACGCCTTGGCGGCCTCGGGCAAGGCCATTTTGCTTATCAGTTCGGAACTGCCGGAGGTGCTGGGCATGAGCGATCGCATCCTCGTCATGCACGAAGGCCGTCTCACCGGCGAAATCACCGACGTTTCCAGCGCGACGCAGGAAGATATTCTCCGTCTGGCCGTGGGCTGAATTCGTTCACATCCGCACGCCGGTCTTGAGGGTGAGGTAACGATTGACCGCGTCCACGGTCAAACGCTCCGGCACGGTGTCCACCACGAAAGCACCCTGTCGTTCCAGACTGCGCAACAATTCCGCGCGTCCCTGGAGCAGTTCGCGCGCCACCAGGACATCGTACAGTTGCTCGGTGTTTTCCGGTTGACGCGCTGCCAACTGTCGCAGTGGGACGTCGGCCACGGCCAAGGTGAGCGGCAAATGGAAGCGGCGCAGCAGAGCCGAGGCGTCGAGATATTCGCGCGACACCACGTCGTCGAGCAGATCGGTGAACACCATCGTCAGCGCCCGCTTCGGATGCCGAGCGATGAGATGCGCGAACGCCTCTCGATAATTGACGTAACACAGTTCCGGTTTGACGCTATACAACGCTTGCAAGAAGCGCGCGTGTTGCGCGCGCCCCTTGGCCGGCGGCAAATAGAGATGAATCGTGTGCGAAAAGACGAGTAGGCCGAGATTGTCCTGAAACGTCTGGCTCACATGCGTCAACATCAGCACGGCATTGATGGCGTGGTCCAGCTTGGTCAGCGTGCCGACTCGAGCGGCCATGGTGCGGCCAATGTCGAGGCAAAAGATAATGTCCTGACTGTGTTCGCTCTCGAACGCGCTGGTGATCGGTTTGTTCCGACGCGCCGTCGCCTTCCAACTCACATGGCGAAAGTCGTCGTCGCGGGTGTAATCGCGGTAGTGGCTGAACTCGCGTCCGGCTCCCGGGAGGCGTTTGGCCCGATAGCCGCCACTGCGAACCAGCGTCGAACGCACCAGCGCTTCGTAGCGCCGTATTTCGAGCAGATTGGGATAAACTTGCACGTCTTCCGCCGCGGGCAACATGGCATCGACGCACGCCAAACCCAACGGTCCCCGGCAACGCACGGCCACATCGCCAAACGCGAAGTTACCGCGCTCGATGGGCAAAAGACGATACGCGGATCGGGACCAGCCGCCGGCGGGTATGCGCGCTTCCAGGATCTGCGGTCTGGCGCGAAAGCTCGGTGGTGGTAGATCGCGCAGCAGCAATCGCACGCACCGCCGATTGCGATTTTCGACGACTAAAACGATCTCATTCTCGACGCCCAGCGACAACCGCGCCGGACGTTCGCGCCGCAGCCGCAGCCGCCCCACTCGCCCCGCGCGTCGAGCCAGCCACGCATCGAAGCCCACAAGCAACAACATTCCGAGGTAAAAGCCCATCACCAAGCCGCGCAGCGCCGCCAGCCAACTCCCCCCTCCCGGCAGCAACAAAAGACCGTATCCGCCCAACCAAGCCAGCAGGCCGGAACCCAGCAACCAGACCGTTAACCGCGTCGGAACCATAAGGCACACGGAAAGTAGGAGATCTCGTCCAGCGTCTCGCGCATCGTCTGTTGTAGTTCCATCCCCAGCGAGCGGCGAAACTCTTCCCAATTCGACCGACAGATCGGCGAGGGAACCCCTTTACTCCGCATCGCGGCCAATCGAAGACACGACCCGCCGGCCTATGAATTTTCTTACATAAATTTGCGAACGATGGGGCTACCTGACACAATTCTTGAAGAGAATATCGAAGCCAGTGCGTCATCTCCGGCCGGTTGCGAACGAGCAGGGCGGAGTCGCGGCCGTTCGCTCGTTGGGAGTTCGTTTTTGTCCAATCCAGCGCAATCCGAGCCGAAGTTGTCGCGAAAGTTCGGTAGCCGGGGCATTGTGTTCGCAATGTCGATCGTTTTGTGCGTTGCCGCCTCCGCCGCGTGGTATTGGCGTTCCCACCGGGAGACCGACCCCGCTCCGCGCCGCGCCCAAGCCTCGAACGATCCGCGTCTGATCTATCGGGGTGAGTACACCAACATTCACCCCGATGCCGCCTTCGTCGATAACGATGCTCGATGCGTTCCCTGCCACGCCGACATTTGCGCCACCTACGGCCGGCATCCTATGGCGCGCTCGCTGACGAAGATGGCCGATCTGGCGGAAGGCGAAAACCTCAACGCCGACCGAAAGAACCCTTTTAACGCCCTGAATTATCGCTTTTCGATCGAACGCAAGGGCCGCGAGGTCTGGCATCGTCTCGACCGCGACGACGACGACGGCAAAGCGCTCGTATCCCTGTCGTGGCCGGTCCATTACGCCGTCGGTTCGGGGGCGCGCGGGCGTTCGTATCTGACCGACCGCGACGGCGCGCTCTATCAGACGCCGATCAGCTGGTTCGCACAAAAGCAAATATGGGATCTGTCGCCCGGCTTTGGGCCGTCGCTGTTGAGCGGGCGGCCGGTGGACGGACAGTGCCTTTTCTGCCATGCCAATCGCGCCCATTTCCGCGAGAGCAGCGTCAATCGTTTCGACGAACCGATATTCTCCGGCCTGGGCATCTCCTGCGAGCGCTGCCACGGCCCGGCCCAGCGGCATGTGGAAACGCAAGCGAAGTGGGACATTGTCAATCCGAGAAATCTTGCATCGGCCGAGTTGCGCGATTCGGTCTGCGAGCAGTGCCACCTAAAAGGCAAGATGCGCGTGATGCGGCGCGAGCGCGGCACGAACGATTATCGTCCGGGGTTGCCGCTCTCGGCGTTCCTTCGCGTTTTCGTGGAGGCCGACGATACCCACGGCAAGGCCAAGGCGGTTAGCGCGGCCGAGCAGATGCACGAGAGCCGCTGCTACCAGGCCAGCCTCGACAGCAACGACAAACCAATGGTCTGCGTCTCGTGTCACGACCCCCACCGTTACATCGGTCCCGCCGAGCGCGTGCCCCACTATCGGGGGCGCTGTCTGAAATGCCACGAATCGATTCCGTGCGCTCTCTCGCCTGCCGAGCGGTATCGGCGACAAGCGGACGACAGCTGCGTCGCCTGTCACATGCCGCGCTTCGGAACCGCCGACATCGTCCACACGGCTGCCACCGACCACCGCATCCCGCGCATCCCCTCGAAGCCAAAACCCGAAGACCAAGCGAGCCACGAGAACCTGGCCTTAAAGCCTTTCCATTCCTATCGCGCCGACGAGGAAACGGAAGTGCGGCGCGATTTGGGCCTGGCCTGGGTTGAATTGATGAAAATCAACCAAGCGAATCCCCAAGTGCATGGGGAATCGGCCGAAGCGCTCCTTATGGCCGCCGTTCGGGAACATCCCGGCGACGTGCCGGCGCGCGAGGCGTTGGGCTTCTCGCAGTTCCTGCGCGGCCTCGATCGGGCATCGCTGGATAACCTGGAAACGGCATTGAGTTTCGATCCGCGCCGCGAATGGTCGCTGAACGCCGCGGCGGTGCTGACCTGGAGATTGGGACGCTCGGACGAGAGTCTGGACTATTGGCGTCGCCTGGTGGCCGACAATCCGTGGCAGCCGGCCTACCGCCGCGCCTTGACGGAAATCCTCATTCAACAGGGCGACCGCGCGGAGGCAAGTAGGCAGTGCCAAGTCTGGCTCCGCTTAGAGCCGATGAGCGCGGACGCGCGGCGAACCTGGATACACCTGTTGTTGCGCGAGAATCGGCGCGACGAAGCGCGCCAACAACTGCGGCAGCTAGAAACGCTCAAAGCACCGGACCTCGATCGCGTGCGCGCCTGGTTCGACGAACGATCGCCTTGACGGCGTTCACTGGCTCAACATGCGGCGATGAAACGCAGCGTCTTCCTTGCCCTCCAGTCCAAGCCGCTCGTAATAGCGCAGCAGTTGTTCGTGGGCGCGGCGATAGTGGGGATCGATATATAACGCCGCTTGCAGCCAATGAAGTCCCCGCCGGTTGAGCCCCAATCGCAGGCACACCTCACCCAGTTCGCAACAAAGCGCGGGGTCGGACGGCAGAGCGTCTTTCTCCTTGTTGGTGATAGCGATTAGACGCATTTGATCTTTTTCGATCCGATCGAGGAGTTCTTGAGATTCGCTGGCCTGCGCTTCGTTCCCCAATCGTTGATAGCATTGGATTAAATGGATACAGGAGACGTTATCGGAAGGGCGCGAGGCGATCGCGGCGCGAAAGAAGGGTATGGCCTCTTCGTAGTGTCCCCGTCCCTCGGCGATGCGTCCGCGAACGTAGGACAACTCGGCGTCGGCGTTGTCGTCCGAAATGCCGTCGAGCGTCGATTCCGCCTCCGCCCATTTGCTATTGTCCGCAAGGCAACCGGCCAACCCCACGCGCGCCTCACGATTCCCCGCATCCTGTTGGAGGGCAAGTTCAAACTGTGCCGCGGCTTCGTCGATGTGGTGCGCTTGTCGCAAGGATTCCCCCAACAACAAGCGCGCATCGAGCCGGGTCGGATCGAGATTAATCGCCTTTTGGAGTGAATCTATCGCCAATTCCAACTTGACAACAAGCGTATAGTATTTCCCGCAGAGATACAGAGCCTCGACGTTTTCGGGTTGGAGTTGCAGCCAGCGTTGCAGACATTGCCAAGCCCCATCGAAGCGATAGAGGAACAAATAAGCGTGAGAGAGCGTTTCGAGAACGAGAGAGGTGTATTCGTCTTCTTCGCGAAGGTGAGGAACGAGAAAGCGAAAGACATCTTCCAACTGCCCCGTTTGGGCGCGAAGCATGTATTCTTCGATTTGGAGATCCGCAGAGACGCCCTTTTGCAGTTCTCGGCACCGATGTAGATGTTCCCACGCCAGAGGAAACCTTCCCGCCTGCCTCGCGGTTCGACCGATGAGAAGATGAAGCTGGGCGCTGGTTGGCCGAAAGCGCAAGGCCGATTCAAACTCTTTCAAAGCGGCTCGATAGCGTTGACGTTGCAACTCTTTCGTGGCTCGACGGAGATGATACTCTCCGAAAGCATAACTGCCGACCGACCACAGGCCCAAGCCCACGACGGCGAGCAAGAACACAATGGCCGCTCCTCGTCGCAGCTGCCGGGAACGAATGAGGTTCATCATAAGACAATCGGCTGGAGGTTCGACCGACCGAACCGAATCGCGATGGGTCGAAATTGGCTTGTGCCACGAAACGTTGTTGTGAAATCGTTGAGATCGGCGGGAGGACACCCTCGCGTACCCCATCTCCCCGGTTTACAAGGGGAGATGGGATACGGACACACAATCCGCTCAACTATTTCGACTTCAACGGAACGTCGTAGGTCTTGGTGTCCGACTTCACTTCCAGCGTAAAAGGAGTCGTGCTGTCCTTGCCGTAGGATTCGGGCACGGGGCGATACTTCGGAATTAGATCTTTCAACTCTTGAGCTTTCTCCACCGCCTGCTTTTTCTCTTCTTCGAGCGATTGTTTGGCGCTCTCCGGTATCTGGGTTCCAGGAGCGGCTTGTGACATGGCGAATTGTTGTGCGGCAACCGTCAGTGCATCAATCCGCGTCTTGAGCGACTGCGTTTCCACTGTGACTTTCACGTTACCGTAGGGAACTTTCTCCACCGTGTATTGGCCGTCTTTTATATCGGCACCGACGCCGGTACCGCCTTTACCGGGGACAAAGGCGATGCGACCGGCTGGGAGCGGCTGGCCATCAATCGTCACCTTGCCGGTGATGGTTGTCTTGCTTCCTCCACAGCCTACGAGGGTCACAATCAGAAATGCAAACATTCCAAAGGGGAGGAACCGTTGAAGCAAAAACCGTCCGTTCGTTCGCATGAGCAGTTCACCATGGAAGTAGAGGGATTGGCGAATGAGCCAATTGTCTGGTCCGAGAAACACGAAAAGTCCATGACTGTCGCATCGATACCCCCGTACCGGGATCGAGGGGCTTAAAGTCTAAACGATTGCCGCTCGCAATGTCGGCGAACGGCAATCGTTTGGAGTAAATGGAGAAGACCTTGTTATGGCAGAACGGTCTCCTTGAGCTGCGAGATCGTCTTCGTTTACCAATCGGAACCGAGAGGTAGACCGTCTTGGGGATTGCTGGCGAGGTACCAAGTGTATCCGCTAATGCCCTGATTCACGGTGCGCACCGAACCATCGGCCAAACCGCATTGAATGCCGCTGGCACTTCCGAGGGCGTTGGGCAAGCTCGGATAGCTACTGGCAGCATTTTGGGGCGTCATGCCCGGAGGAGTGAAGGGCGGGGTGCCGCCCGTGGCGAAATAGCAAGGCCCCTGGCCATAGTAACCGTTGTAGCGGCTGCACCAGTCGTTGCGATAGCTGCCCTCGATCGAGAAACCCTCGGTGAAGAGAATCGTGTTCGAGGTTCCATCGGTAAAAGTAGCAGGGAACATTGGCGACCCATTCCAGTTCGTGCTGCCGACGGGATTGAACCAAGCGAGCGCGTTGTATCGATAGCTCGTCAGAGCGTGGTTGCCCGACTGCCAACTCGGATCGGAGGGGGCAACATACGTTTTGACGTTTCGGCTCGCATTCGACCATTGAAGCTGCATGGCGAGGTGGCCGCCGTTACCGTTTGTAGAACCTTGGTTGTACAAGTTCTGCTGCTCGATGTAAGGGAGCAAGTTGAAGAAATTCGTACCTTCCGTTTGGTTGCCTTGCCAACCGCCGTATCCGGTGGGAAGAAACTCACCGTAGCCTGGGGGCAACAATCCGTTGTAGGTACCAGCAATGTTTGCCGTGGCGAGACCCATCTGCTTCAGATTGTTCTGCGATTGCGCACGCGCTGCGGCTTCGCGAACCTTTTGTACGGCAGGCAACAGAAGACCGATAAGAATGGCGATGATGGCGATAACCACTAGCAGTTCGATCAGCGTGAAACCACGCCAACGCTTCCAAAACACGAACCTCGGCATAGCGAACTCCTTGGATTAGGGCAGATAACGCAATTAGTAAAGATGTCTCGGTCGAATCGAGAATGTCGTTTCCGAACCGGATCTCCCCCTACACTGTATTTGAGTGCCTCTCGTAAGAGTTGTCAAGAAGAATCTACATAAAATGCAGGAATTTTTCCTCATTTTCCATTAAGATCTCGCAAGACAGGATGCGCTTTCTCTCTCACGCAATGTGAGAACGAGGGGTGGATGCCTTCCGCGATGGAGAAACCTGATTTTGGTAGGGAAGAACATGGAACTCGACCTCAACGGTGATCTCGGCGAAGGGTGTTCTCACGACGCCGAGTTGATGCCGTTGATTACATCGGCTAATATCGCGTGCGGCTTTCATGCCGGGGATGCGGCCACGGCACACGATGCTCTGATTTTAGCGGCCAAGCACGGCGTGCGGGTCGGAGCGCATCCCGGATTCGCCGACCGAGAACATTTCGGACGCCGAGAGTTCGTGCTTACCGAGAAGCAAATCTTCGAGCAGTGCGCGTACCAAATCGGCGCGCTTTTCGGGCTGGCGCGCGCGGCGAGCATTCCGCTCCTTTACGTCAAACCGCATGGGGCGCTATACCATTTAGCTTGCCGAGACGATGCCTACGCACGCCCCATCGTCGAAGCCGCTGCGCTGTTCGATCTCGATGTCATGGCGTTGCCGGATTCTCGCCTGGAAGCACTCTGTGCCGGTCGATGTGCCTTTCTCCGCGAAGGGTTCGCAGATCGACGCTATCTGCCAGATGGATCGCTCGTGCCACGTTCTCGGCCCGATGCGTTCGTGACGGATGCGGAAGAGGCGGCTCGGCAGGCGGAATGGCTGCTGCGAGGTCGCGGCATTCAAACCCTGTGTGTTCACGGTGACAATTCCCACGCCGTGGACTTCGTTCGAGCGTTGCGCGCGGAGCTGCGACGACAGGGAATTGTCGTGAATCCGTTACGCACTCGACGGGAGAAGCCGCCATCGCCACCCTAACCCTAATCCATCCGGGAATGTGGACGCTAATTGTAGACCACGGGCGGCCGGGCACGCGCAGTCTCGGCGTGCCGGTCGGGGGCGCAGCCGATCGATTTGCGTTGGCGCTGGGAAATGCACTCGTCGGCAATCCACCCGACGCCGCCGCGCTCGAAATCGGCTCGATCGGCCCTACCCTGCGAGCAGACGAGAACCTCGCTTGCGTCCTGTACGGCGCTCCGTTCGAGATGCGTCTGGGCGACCGGGCTTGGGAGGTCGGCAAGACGTTCGCGCTGCCGCGCGGCGAAACCTTGCGCATCGGGGGAACGCCGAGTGGAATGCGCGCGTATCTGTGCGTGCGCGGCGGCTTGCGGACGCCCGTCCTTCTCGGTAGCCGTTCCAGCCTCGAACCGCTGCGCGACGGGGCGGAATTGCCCTGCACGGGCGGCAAGAGCGCCGTTCGCCATTTCCGTTGCGAATTCGCCTGGAACACCGAGCCACGCTTGCTCCGCGTCGTGGAAGGATCTCAAGTCGAAGGTTTCGCGGTCGAGGCGTTTTACGGACGGGCGTTCGCGGTGTCGCCGTCCAGCAATCGCATGGGACTGCGCTTACGCGGTGCCCCGTTGACGGTCCCGGAGCGCGAATGGGAATCGGAGCCGGTCTGCCCCGGCAGCGTGCAGGCGACGCGCGACGGACAATGCATTGTTTTGGGAGTAGACGGCCAAACCATCGGCGGGTATCCGAAGATCGCTCAAGTCATCGATGCCGATCTGGACAAACTCGCCCAGTTGCGACCCGGCGACTCCGTCCGCTTTCAGCGCGTGACATTGGAAACCGCCGAGGCGATCTATCGCGCCAAACAGAAAGAATTACGTCAATGGTTGACGCGCCTGCGGACGGCGGAGGCGTTCGATTCATAAGATGAGATAGGTTTCCCGGTTGGCCGCGACGCGAAACGGCGGGCGTGGCAATTGAGACCTCGCGCTCCGCTCCGCGTCGCGGCTAACCGAAATACGAATCGCATTTTTAGGACTTCAACGATGGATAAAGTATTAATCGCGCCCGCGCCTCTGGCCGGAATCGACGCCGGTTTCGTGCATGTGCTGCGCGACGCCGGGTTTGAATTGGTCTATCCCCATCGGGGTGGACAACTGACCGAGGACGAACTGATGAAGTTCCTCGGCGGCGTGAAGGCTGCGCTCGCCGGTTCGGAACCGTACACGGCCAAGGTACTCGAGGCGCATCCACAGCTGCGCGTGGTGGCGCGCGCCGGGGTCGGATACGATGCGGTCGATGTCGACGCCGCCACTCGGCTCGGCATGGCGGTCACCATCGCACCGGGAACCAACGAAGGCTCCGTGGCCGAACATACCTTTTGTCTGATGCTCGCCTTGGCCAAACGGCTGGTGTCGCAGCATCTTGGGGTCAAGGCCGGCGGTTGGCCGCGCGGGGCCAACGTGCCGTTGCGCGGGCGCACGCTCGGCATCGCCGGACTCGGACGCATCGGTAAAGCAGTCGCCATCCGAGGCCATGCTTTCGGCATGAAATTGTTGGCTTACGACCCGTTTCCGGACGTCGCATTTGCCGCAAGCCATCACGTCACCCTCGTACCGTTCGATCGCTTGGCGGCGGAGTCCGACTTTCTGACGCTACATCTACCCGCCACCAAAGAATCGCGCCATCTCATCGATCGACGGACCTTGGCATTGATGAAGCCGACCGCGTTCCTCATCAACACCGCGCGCGGCGCGGTTATCCACGAGCCTGATCTACTGGACGCTCTGCGAAACAAACGGCTCGCCGGCGCGGGGTTGGATGTGTTCGAAGAAGAGCCGCCGGGCAAGCATCCCCTGTTCGAGTTGGACAACGTGGTGCTGACGCCTCACGCCGCCGGGGTGGACGTACAATCGCGCGACGACATGGCTCTGTCGGCGGCGCACGCCATCGTCTCCCTCTCGCGCGGCGAATGGCCCCTCGAGAAGGTGGTCAACCCAGCGGTGCGGCCGGATTTTCGTTGGTAAAACGAAGTTCGCTCAAGGTTAGCCGCGACGCGGACAGTAGCGCGTTGACCCTCTCGACGCGCTCCGCTGCGCGGAGCGGTTAACCGGATGGATTTTCGATTTCGTGCCCATGCAGCGGATAGTCGAGAATGGGGATACCCAAACGAGGTAACTCTTGCAGGCGGTGCCAGCCGCGCGTGACGCGCGCTTCCTCGGCGGCGACGAACGCGGGGTCCATCGCTTCCTTGGCAAAGATACCCTCGCAGCGAATCGGCTCGAAGCCAGCATCGACGATGTATTGTCCCAACGCCGGATTGCAGCAGAGATGGCGTTCCGGCAACAGGTGCAATTGTTCGGGTACCACTTCGCCGAGTACATAGCGCAGATACAGATCGGACTCGGTAATCTCACCGACTTCTCGACCGCAGACCTCGCACAGATAGCCTCGTTCGCAGCGTGCCATGTCATCCTCGTTCGCGCTGGCGGAATAGAATTGGCTCAAGGAAGCTATCCGGACGACAGCCGTTCGTATTGATTTTGAAAGTGCGTCAGCGCCTCGTCGGGATTGAGATTAAAAACGGCTTTGCCGACGGTATGCCATCGACCGTCGTGAAAAAAGAAAACTGCCGATGCGTTGCGGAGATTGGCCACGGCGGGTAGCCCCTCCATGTCTCCCCCTTCGATGGCCTCGAATCGAATGGTAATGCCGACGAGAGCCGCCAATTGACCGCTCGACCGTTCGCGCGCGTATTCAACGCTCGAACCCCACTCGATGTCTTTCCAGCGCAGACCGCGCGGCTTGCCGCTGGCAGACGCCGATTGGAAGAATAGAAGTTCCAAGTGCTCGCGCTGAAACGGAAACAGACGGCGCGCCCGTTCGGGTTGTGGTCCTCGACGAAAGCGACGCCAGAACGCCAACCAGTCCCACTTCATGCCTCGCCTCCCAAAGGCCGATCTCAGATGCCAGCATTTTTATTGTAGGCAAGGGCGTCCGAAAAAGCGTTCGGCGAGCGGCTCGCCTGCGCGATCCGCTCGCCGAAAGTGGGAGAGAGCCGTGAACGGAGAGAGTTAGTTGCAGCAGGGCGTGCAACAGGTGACGACCGGCACGCATACTTTAACCTTCTTCGGAACCATCTGATACGAGCAGACGTTCACCTGAATCTTCTTTTGTACTGGCACGCAATCGACGACCGTGACCTTGCGTTTTTCTTGCTTGCGCACCATCTCGCAAACTTGCACATCGTAGGTCTTGACGACCGGCTTCGAGACGACTTCGTTGACCATCACGTCTTCCGTTTTCGACGTCATGCGGCAGACCGGCACGTCGATCGTCTTCTGCACTTGCTTCATCGTGCAGATGCGGCGCGCGACGGTCTTTTCCACCGGCTTGTAGGTGCAGACGTTGACGGTGTATTTCTTCACGACCGATTCGGGGACGCAGCGCGTCACCGTGCGATTGACGACTTCCGTATAGGGCATCATGCGACAGACGGTGACGCCGCAGGGATTGCAGCAAGTCGGCGCGGTCTGCACCATCGTCGGCTTGCAGACGGTGATCTGGCACGGCACGACCTCCGTGACCGGCTTCATCACGCACATCGTGCAAGTCCGCTCTTCCTGCTTGTATTCGGGAACCATGACCACGACCTTTTCCATCACATCCTTGTACTCCGGCACGCACTCAATGATGGTACGTTTCTCCATTACCGTCATCGGCACGCAGATCGTTCGCTGCACTTTCTTGGGCAGATACGAGCATTCGTACACGGTGCATTGACGTTTCTCGATCTTCATCGTCGGCACGCACACGACGTAAATCTGTTCGACTTCGCGCGTCTTGCGTTCCATGACCGTGACCATGCGTTCTTCCATTTTGGTCACCGGAACACACTCGTACACGGTTTGTTCCACTTCCTGATACGAGACGGTTTGCGTTGGGCCGCAGGGCGTGCAGCAGCCGCGATTCTTCTTCGCCGCCTGGGCGGCCGTCCCGAACTGGAAAACAAGAGCCAACGCCGCCATCCCAACCATCAATCGTTTCATGGTGTCCCCTTCATGTGGAGCCTCTGGAAGAATAGGAAAATTGGGCATGTTGGGATGCCCAACTAAGAGATTAGTCACTCGCTTGAAAAAAGCAAGGATAAACTGCCCAATGCAGCGATTTTTACGAAAACTCTCAATGCAAACGAAATGCCAATTCGGTGGCCTGGGCAATTGGTATGAAATGCGAAAAGAGACGACGAAATCGCGGCTATAGGGAAGATTTTGCGCAGCGGCTTTCGCAGCGCGAGGAACTCTGGGGCGCGCAATCCGGGTTAGGCCGCGCGGCGTGTGGTTTCGTCACGCGGTTGCAGTACCCCATCGAGATAGCCGAACAGTTCGTCGGCGAAACGGGGTGCGTTGAAGCGCAGGGCTTGACGGCGGGCGACAGCCGGTGAGAACAGCGCGCGGCGCTTCTCGAAATCGACGAGGGTTTCCGCCAACACTTCGACGGTTTGTTCGTGGAACCACATTCCCGTTGGCTCGCGGCGTCGTTCGGGAGGAACGACGGTCTCGGTCGCGCCGCCTCGCGCGTAAGCGAGGACGGGCGCTCCACAGGCTTGGGCCTCGACGGGGACGATGCCGAAGTCTTCCTCGCCCGGAAAGATCAGGGCGCGGCAACGGCGTAGGTGGTCGCGGATGACGGCGTTGGGCTGCCAGCCAAGAAAGTGAATCGTCGGCCCGGCTAAAGCCCGGAGCCGCGCCTCGTCCTGGCCGTTGCCGATCAGCAGCAGCGGCCGGCGCAGGGCGTTGCAGGCTTCGATGGCCAAGTCGATCCGCTTGTACGGCGCGAACGCCGATACCACCAGATAGAAATCTTCGCGCGGCACTGCGGCGGGGTGATAGAAATCGGTATCGACCGGCGGGTAGATGACCTTGCTATCGCGGCCATAACACTCGGCGATACGCTGCCGCACCGTTTCGCTGATGGCCACGAAATGCGACACGTTGGCGGCGGTGCGTCGATCCCATTCGCGCAGCCAGCCGAGGAATCGCTCCAGGAGCCGCGCCTTGATACCCCCTACGCGCCCCGATCCGAAGTAGGAATCCTTCATGTGCCAGGCGTAACGCATGGGCGTGAAACAGTAGCACACATGGGGAACGGGCGAACGGCGTTGGGGCATGGCCTTGGCGACGCAGTGGCTGAAGCTGACCACGAGATCGCAAGGAGGAAGACGCCAGCTGGTTGCGGCGGCGGGCATCAACGGCAACAAATAGCGATAATAGCGATGATTCTCAGGCAATAAATTAAGGAAGCTGGCGCGCGGTTGCAGGCGTTCGATGGCATCGCTGACGCTTCCGTGCCGATGCAGCAGCGCGAACAACTCGGCTCGAGGCCAACGACGGCACAGCACTTCCAGGCATTTCTCGCCGCCGCGCATGCCGGTCAACCAATCGTGAACCAGCACCACGCGCGGTTCGCGTCCGTCGCGCGCCTCCATGCGCCACTCCTCGATTAAAGGCGATTGTCCCCCCCGAGCGGGGGGCGTAAGCCCCCTGAGGCCCCCCCGAGCGGGGGGCGTAAGCCCCCTGAAGCCCCCCCGAGCGGGGGGCGTAAGCCCCCTGAGGCGCGAGGAACTCAGGGGGCTTACGCCCCCCGCTTGGGAGGGCTTGACCTAAGTAGACCGAAAATCATACCTCGCCGTCAACCCGAGTCCGTCGCTGGTCGTCTCTTACCCACCCTGGCCGCGCCGCGACCAAAGGAGTACTCCTT
>JAKBCS010000233.1 GCA_021807595.1 Planctomycetota bacterium
GCATCGTTCCGACTCCTGGGGATTTCAGGCACTTCAGTGTGCCGATCGTCCGGTGTGGGCGATCACTTTCATATGCCGAAGGGGTATCGGCATGGGGATAACCATCTCAATTAGTGCGAATCTCGTGCCTTCAATGGCCAAAATCGACGCGGAAAAGCATCGTCTCTTGATCCGAGAGACAGAATCGCCGCTGCCAGGCGGCGCAATCGCTGATTTTCGCGGAAATTACGCAGCTTAACAGAAGCTCGCGTTCTTCACTCGTGGTAAAAATTGTATCCCGCGCGAATTCTCTGCAGAGGCGAGAACGCCGGATTTGTTACCTTTTCTTAACACGTTAACGTAAACTGCGTTCATTTTCGGAAACACAATTGTGCCGTCAGCGGGGTCGTTCCCTCCTCGGCTCGCCTTATTCGCGCGTCTCGCGGAAGCGGTAGCCGACGCCGCGCACCGTCTCGATGAGATCGGACGCACCCAGCTTTTTGCGCAAGGTCTTGATGTGAACGTCGATGGTGCGTTCGAGGACGATCGCGCCTTCGCCGATGGCGGCGTCCATGAGTTGATGGCGTGTGAAAGCTCGACCGGGTTGGCGCAACATGCACTCGAGCAAGCGAAACTCGGTCGGCGTCAGGTCCAGTTCGCGTTCGGCGGCGTAGGCGCGATGGCGCACCCGGTCGATGCGAATATCGAGATACTCGACGACATCGACGGGATCGGCCACTCCTTCGATGCGTCGTTGCAGCGCTTTGATGCGCTGCAGCAACACCTTGACGTGAAACGGCTTGGTGACGTAATCGTCCGCGCCCAATGAGAAGCCGACGACTTGATCGGTCTCCTCGGATTTGGCGCTGATGATGATGATCGGGATCTCGCGCGTGCGCTCGCCGGCGCGCAGTTCGCGGCACACGTCGAAGCCGCTCAGCCCCGGCAACATGATGTCGAGCAAGATCAAGTCCGGCAACAGCGTTTGCGCTTTGCGCAGCCCCTCCTGTCCGTCGTGGGCCACCACGGTGTCATACCCCTCGCGCTTCAGGTTGTATTCCAAAACGTCGGTCAAACCGCGCTCGTCCTCGACGATCAGGATGCGCATACGCGGCGCGGTGGTACTGGATGCGGTGGACGGATTTGCGACTGCCATCATCTCTCTCTCCTTCTCAACGATCCTCTATCAGCTTTCGGCGAATCCGTGTATCTAGCCGACCACCGACCTCAGCCCGATGGGCGGTGACGGATGATTTCGCCTTCGACCAGGTACACGACATCTTCCGCGATATTCGTGGCATGGTCGGCGATGCGTTCCAGGTGGCGCACCGCCGAGAACATCGACAGCCCGGCTTCGACGAAAGACGGTGTGGACCTCATGGCCTGAATCAACTCGGCGATGATGTCGCTGTTGTACCTGTCTACTTCGTCGTCCATGCGCATGACCGTTTGGGCCTCCATGACGTTGAGGTTGACGAACGCATCGAGACTTTGCCGCACCATCATGGTCGTCAAATCGGTCATGTGCTGCAGATTGTGCGGGATGGGCAACAGCGGCGGGCGGGCGAGGTGAATGGCTCGCTCGGCAATCTCCTCGGCCAAATCGCCCATGCGTTCGAGGTCGGTGTTAATCATCATGGCGGCGATGATGCGGCGGAGATCGACGGCCACCGGCTGGTGCAGCGCCAGAATCTTCAGGCATTCTTCGTCGATGTGATTTTCCTCGCGGTCGATTTGCGTGTCTCCGTCGATCACCTCGCGCGCCAGTTTCACATCGCGTTCTTGGAGCGCCTGAATCGACTTATGCACCGCCCCCTCCACGAGTCCGGCCAGGGCCAAGAGATCGTGCTGCAAGCCATCCAAATCGCGCTGTAAGTGTTTCGCCATAAAAAGCTCGGCTGTCGATTCTTCGGTTAGCCGCGACCCGCAGGGGAGCGCAGCCTCTTCTCGCTTCGCTGCGGGGCACGGCTAACCCTGGACCTCGTTCTTGGACGCCTCCGTCATCCGAATCTCCCCGTGATGTAGTCCTCGGTTTGCTTGACGAGGGGGCGCGTATACAGTTGATCGGTGGGGCCGGACTCGATGAGCCTGCCCTGGAAGAAAAAGGCCGTCTGGTCCGAGACGCGGGCGGCCTGCTGCATGTTGTGCGTGACGATGACGATGGTGTAATCGCGTTTCAGCTCGAAAATGAGATCTTCAATGCGTGCCGTCGAGGCGGGATCGAGCGCCGAGGCCGGTTCGTCGAGCAGCAGCACTTCGGGATCGGTGGCCAAGGCGCGGGCGATGCACAAACGCTGGGCCTGACCGCCGGATAGATTGAGGGCCGAGTCGTCGAGGCGATCCTTGACCTCATCCCACAGAGCCGCGCCGCGCAGACAGCGTTCGCAGATTTCGTGCAGCCGGGCTTTGTTGCGAACCCCGGCCACGCGCGGACCGAAAACGACATTCTCGAAGACGCTTTTAGGAAACGGGTTCGACTTCTGAAATACCATGCCCACGCGCCGCCGCAAATCGACGAGGTTGACGTTGCGGCCGTGAATTTCTTCGCCGTCGAGAATCAGTTCGCCGGTGTGTCGCGTGCCTTCGATGAGATCGTTCATGCGGTTGAGAGAACGCAGGAACGTCGATTTGCCGCACCCGGACGGACCGATCAGCGCCATCACCGAACATTCCGGGATGTTCAGCGACACGTCGAATAGGGCTTGTTTGTCGCCGTACCAGAACGACAGATGCCGCACCTCGAACTTGATGCGCAGCCCCGGCTCGTTCGAGGGCTTGCGGCCCGTCAAACTGCGCTCGGAGATAATGGCGGAGTAGGAGAGTGTGGACATATCGATGTCACTCAATGGCGCGGCGAGTTCGCGTCGCTGTCGTTGTCCCGTGCTGCATAAGTGCGGATATTCTAAGACACAATTGAGTAGATTTGATGAAGAAGTGAGGGAGAATTAGCAACGTCGGAGGAAACGGACAACGGCAAACGTGGTGAGAGTTTCCGCTCCCAGAGGCACTCCGCCAACTTTTTTGAGGGGGGTTGGCGGAGAAGAACGCTTCCCATCGAACGACAGAGCGAGCTGTTAAAAAACACGTTGTGGAATCACGTTTCGCGCCGACCCCACCACTCCGCCAACTTCTCGGGGAAGGGTACCCATCCATCGTTGGGTGCCTCCACCGATCGCCCCCTCTTGAAACCTCCGTCGCGGCCCGGCCGTCGATGCGATTTCACTTCTCGATCGGCCGCACCTTATCCGGCTCGTTTTTGAAGCCGTATTTCTGCTCGAACTCGTTCGGCGTCAGCGTCTCGGTCGTACCGTCGGCTTTCTGCACCACCATGCGATATCAGACGTTCGACAGCGCTAGCGAAGAAGATCGATGCGCCTTCAATGCTTTATCGGAAGGGTAGGTGTTGCACCACATTTGCCCAGTCCGATATTTCGGACGCCTTGGCGATCAGCTCCAAATCTTTCACATAGACGCCGACGGTCACCCCAAGCTGATTACCGAACAGCAAGCCCGCAAAGGGTTTCCCCTGCCGCTGCCATTCTTCCGCCATCGCCTTGAAGCGAGTATCGTGCGTGAACAAGACTCGACCCAGAACCGTGGTGTGTTGCAGCACCTCCGCATCGGTCAACTCGGCCGCGCCATTGTCCTGCGCCCGCAGCACATCGACGCTGCGGAGGCGAAGCTGGTCGTGAATGGCCTTATCGACGTGAACGTCGAGGTAAAGAGGCACAGGCATAAGACGCCCTCGTGTTTCGTCATCTTGACGGCAGCAATCCTTGACTGCGTAATCGCAGTTCCACCGGCGTTGGCGAGGCGTTGCGGTACCATTCGCCGATGAGTTGCTGCTCCTGCTCGATCTCGGCGTCGATCTCCTCTCGATGATCGAAATAATACGCCAACGCGCAATGGATTTCCGCGCGTCGGAGATGAGGATAATGAAGATGGATTTCATCCGCCGACCACCCGTGATTGAGGTAATCGATCACGATCTGGGAGACCCGAATCCGCGGTAGTCGCTCCAGAGATGCAGGGCAGCCTTCGATCTTGACGATATGCGGATAACGGACGGCTACAGTCATAATTACCTCTCCGTTCTTTTCGCGGCAGTGAAACGACTCTTTTCCGCCGCACCCAACCTATTTTACCGCAGATTCGCCTCGCCGTCACTTGTCTAGCAATCGCACCTTATCCGGTTCGTTCTTGAAGCCGTATTTCTGCTCGAACTCGTTCGGCGTCAGCGTCTCGGTCGTACCGTCGGCCTTCTGCACCACCATGCAAATCAGTCGCTCGACGCGGGCATTGCCGCGATAGTATCCATCGGCGGTGACGGCGAGCTGGCCGAAGGCATCGAACGGCAGACGCACGCCCAGGAGGAAACCGTTGGCATCGTCCAGCCGCACCATTGCCTGCTTGTCGTTGCCTTCTTCCAGCGTGTGCGTCTTCTTACCGGAGGCGTCGTACAGATTAACGCCCATCGGTTCGATCTTCGCCGTCTGCTTGCCGTCCGGCGAATGGGCTTCTTTCACGGCGGGCTTGTCTATCCCGGCGATGCGCCGCAACAGCCGGCCCGTATCCACGTCCCATTCTCGACCGGACTTCGGATTGCCTGCGGTCAGCACCTTGCCATCCTGCGACCACAATAGCGACTCCACCGGATCGCCGATCAGCATACGCACTAATTTACCATCCATAGTGTCCCAAATGCGAATCGTGCCATCCTCGCCGCCGGTCGCCAGCCATTTGCCATCGGGACGATACGCCACCGCCTTGACTTGGCCGCGTGCGTTCACGGTCTCGATGGTCCAGCTGTTGACATCGGACAATTCCGCCGGCTCGCGGACCAACGCAAGCGGTCCCATCGCCATGCCCGGTAGCGGGTACAACGGTGGCGGCAACGGTTGCAGCAGATGCACTTTGCTGGGATCGTTCTTCCAACCGTATTTCTTCTCGAAGTCGGCGGGTTCCAGCAGTTCTTGCGTGCCGTCGTCCTTCTGCACCACCACGACGATGCCCTGATCGACCTTCTCGTTGCCGTTGTAATGGCCGTCGGGGGTGATGGTCAATCCGTTGTTCTTTTCGCCCACAAGCAAGATGCCGCGCAATCGGCCGGTGTCGGTTTCCCAGACGTGCAGACGCTCGCCGGCGAATCCGGCCACGAGTTTGCCGTCCGCCGAAAAGTCGAGTTGACTCACGCTTCCATAGGTGGCGTGCAGCGTCCGCACGCGGCGTCTCAGGTCGCCGCGCCATAGTTCGACACCACCCCCTCCACCAATGGCGACGGCCAGCAGGCGGCCATCCGGCGACCAGATCGGAAGCGAAAGTTCATCCTGTTCGATATGAGGCAGGGAACGAACCTCCTTGCCGCTGGCCCGATCGCGGAGACAAAACGGGGTGTGAAAATTGGCGACGAGCGCCGAATGGCCATCGGGCGACAAGACAAGGTGCCTATCCTTCCACTCTTTCGGATCGTTGGCGAGCTTGTTCTGTTCCACGTCCCAGAAATGCCAGCCGACTTCCGCGA
>JAKBCS010000234.1 GCA_021807595.1 Planctomycetota bacterium
TGGAGGTAGCACGCTTTTTATACGCAGCTCTCCGACAAACCTCGGCGAGAAGCAAGATTCTTGGCCTCATCTTTATCGTTTTGCTGGTGGCTTTCGTGGGAGGGGCGATCGGACTGTTGATTGAATCGCTCGTCGCTGCTTGCATCGGAACGATTCCCGGCGGTCTCGCGGGCTGAGCCATTGGGCGATGGTTGCTCCGATCGCAAGTTAAAGCCAACTGGATGTGGTCGATCGCAGGGTCGCTTCTCGGCGGCCTCGTTTATGCTTATAACATCAATTCAGAAGCCGTTCGTTCGGGATTCGGGATTGGGCTGTTGCTGGGAATCGCATTCGTAATCCTAGCGTTCGGATTGCTCTTGGTGTCCTTCGTCGCCTGGCTGGGTCCGAGGCCTCAATAATCGCTGCTGGAATAATCACTGCCGAGATTCCTCGAGCCGGCTTTCGAATTTGTGTCGCAGGACGGCGGCCAAGTGGCGAACGCGCAGCGCTCGCTGCATCAATTCGCGGTTGGTCTTATCGTGGACCATCAGGCGAAAGAGTTCCGTCACCGCCAGGCGATTCTCGTCTCGATGGACGATTTCGACCGCGTCTCCCGCGCCGAGGTCGCCTTCTTCCAGCACGGCCAAGTAATAGCCGGGACGATTGCTTGCCAGAAAGCGCGGAACCATGTCGGCATCTCCGAAGCGGATGCCGAGCTTGAAACACGGCAAACGCGGTTGCGTGACGGCAAGCCGCGCCGAGCCAAGTTGCAATTCGTCGCCGATATGCACGGCATCTTCCGGCAACCCCTCGACGGTAAGATTCTCGCCAAAGATTCCGAACGGCAACTCTCGACCGGGTAACTGCTCGCTCCAATACCAGTAATTCTCGATGGGATAGGCGTAGACGGCTTTGTCGGGTCCGCCATGAACCGACAGATCGGCTTGGCCGTCGCCGGCCAGATTGTGACGGCGCACCGCAACGCGCCCTCGAATCGGTTCTTTATGAATGCCGGTACGCACGAGGTCGGTACCGCGCTGCACTTCGCGGGGTAGACCGACGTTGACCGAGACAACACGCATCACGCTGAAGTCCTCCGCGCGCTCGGAAGGCACGTCCACGCATTGTACCATCCGAGTCGGACTTCGAGGAAGCATCTCGCGGTATTTCTGCGATTTTGCGATCCCTATTGTGCGTTGCGTTGACCGTGGCGGCGCGAGATGCGAAGGTGGCGCACCGAGGCGTTGACATCCTCGTCGACCGCAACCTTCGGGTTTTCGTCGCGGCTCCTCGCCTCTTTGAAGACGCGAACGAACGGCAACAACACCGGCCACTCGCCGGTCTCGTCGTCGCTCCCGTTCTCGCGCCGCTGGGCATCGGTTCGACAGCGCGCTCGATGGAAGCGAAATTCGTCCCATAGTTTGCGATAGCGAGGGGAGTGCGCGTTGCGGAACAGCGCGCACTGCAGCGTCGAACGCGCTTCGTCGGTTCGCCCGCAGAGCCGCAGACCTTTCACCAACTTGCTCAGCACCTCGACATCTTCCGGATTCCGCTCGGATGCCTCGCGCAAGCGCGACAACCCTTCGTCGGTCTGCCCCAACCGCAGCAGCAGGTGACCGTAATCGGCAAGGCAGTGAGCATGGCCGGGATCGAGTTCCAGCGCTCGGCGATAATGTTCGCCGGCTCGTTCGAGATCGCCCCCTTCCTCGCCGCCGAGAGCCACGGCCAGCAAGTAATGGTAGCGTGCGCTATCGGGTTGATGGCGCAGGGCGGCCGCGAGATGCCGGCGGGCATTCTTGTATTTGCGGCGTTTCAGATAGATGTCGGCGAGACGCGCTTGGGTCTCTTCGGCGACATCGCTGGAAAGATGGCGAAATTTCGCCAAGCGCGTCAAAACGGATAAGGCATCCCGGTGCCGGCCGACTTCCTGATAGCGTCGGCCCAACGCGAGAACGCGATCGACGAGATTCAACGTGTTTATCATGGCGCTGCCTCCATGCAGCAAGGAAAAGAACTTTCCGCGAACGCCTATCATAACCTCGCTCCGCATTCAAGCAAGCTGAAACGACGTTCAGGCTGCCCGGGACGGCCCTGCACTTGCGGAAGAAAGCAGCGAAAGCTGTGCCTCGCCGTCCCTTTCTCTCTTTTCATCCGCGCTCAGGGGGGTGGGGCCGAAAAACCGCCTACGCACCCGGATTGAAGAGTAGATTCCGCCACTCCGCTTCCGCCGTCTGTCGTTCGATCTCCTCCGGCGATTCTTCGGCATCGACTGCCTCGAACGGCAAAGGGGGCGGTTGTAATTCCTTAGCTGCTAAGACGCACAGCGATCGTTCAAACTCTTTTATGTCCAAGGCTGGGCGTTGCGCCGAGGGATCGGGGGCAACGGGACGACGAAAGGAAGAAGCGAAGCGTTCCAAGGCCGGATGTTCGTAACACGGCGCATCGTGCGTGAGCAGGGCAAACAGCTGGCGGTCCTCGGTGCGAGCTGTCAGCGATTGCGCGGCCCGACGGAGGGCGTCGAGCGCCGCTTCATCGGCCGCCCGCTGCCGCAGGCGTCCGGCTTGACGCACGATCTCCTCCTCCGAAACCGAGGGGGCCAAACGCAGTTCTTCAAACGGATTGCGATTCACGTTTCCGATTCCTCCGTCGTCGTCTCGCCGAGTAGATCGCGGACATTATGGTTGGCGGGGTTCCAGCGCAGCGCTTCGCGGTAGAGGGCGATTTTGCGAGCGGGATCCTCGGCGACAAAACCGCGAAACTTCCAGAAATCCGACAGTGCCGCGCGCGCGGTCAACTCGCCGGGTCGTTCGTCGATGCGCCGCGCCAATTGCAAGGCGAAGGGGGTAAAGCGTTCGAGTTGGCTCCGTAACGCCCCCACATCGTTTTGGTGGTACAGATCGAGAAACCAATCGTTGCAGATTTCGACCAGCGCGGCCAAGAGGCGCGGATGGTCGCGGTCCAAACTCAGCAGCCTGCGCAGATGCGTCAACCCTTTCTCGTAATCGGCCCGCCAGCCTTCGGGGATCGCTCCGAAACGCATGGCCTCGCGGGTCGTCAACAGGTATTCCGTGGCCAATTCCTCGCGGAACCGCTCGACGCACTCGGTCAACTCGCCTCTCAGAGCGTCGTCGATTCGGCCGGCCAGCGCGGGCAGTTCGCGGACCATGTTGGCATAACGCCGGGCTTCATCGACGCGACTGCGCGTCAGTAAGTCGTTGATGCGCCGTCGATGGCGTCGCAGCAAGGACTCGACGAGGACGCGGCGGGCTTCGGGCGAGTCGGCAACAAAACGCAGCCAGCAGTGCCACGAGCGCCGCCATGCCGACTCGGCGTACACGATCTCGTCGCTCTCTTCGCGTTCGAGGGCCGTTCGCTGCATCAACAAGGCGAGATGATGGGCCAAGCGCGGCGAGAGATCGTCTCGTTCGCTCATCGTCTCCAAGCGGGCGAGGGCGGCCATTGAATCGCCCGAATCGAGCGCCTCCAACACGTCCGCACCGTCCGGTCTGTCCTCCAGGGCAACGACGACATCCACGAGCGCTCCGGGCGGCTGCGAGGTGCCGGCCAACGTCTGAGCGCGGGCGAGTCGTTGCAAGTGTGGAAGCGCATCCCGCACCGTTTGTCCGTTGGGCGTGCCGTCGAGGGCGGGATCGCGCGCCAGCGCGCGGCGGACAAACGCGAACGCTTCGCGGGCGTCTTCGCGTCCCAGCGCTCGCGCCGCACGATGCAGAAACCAAGGCACGGCGGCCACACCGGGCGGCGGTTCTGCCTCGTCTCCGCGCAGCGGTGTCAAACCAGCGTGAGACAACAAGAACGCCGCCTCTTGGCCCAACGACGATGGCTCCCACAAACCGAGCCAGCGCGCCAACACCCGCTGCCAACCCGGCGGTCCAGACGCGCAGATGGAATCCAACGCCCTCAGCACGAAAGGCGGAGGCGTCGCCAAGCCGCGCCAAGCGTCCGTTTCTTCGAGCAGTTCGGCCACCGTTCGGTCGTCGCCGCTCTCAAATGCCTTTTGCAGGAGCAACGCTTGTGCCATCCCTCTCCAATGCGGCAGCGAAAGCAATGGGCGCACTTCGTCGCACCACGTCTCCGCGTCGGCGGCCTTCGGATCGAGTCGTCGCGCCGCGCGCCAAAGGCGCGCCGCCGGATGACCGCTCTCGCTCCGAATCGCTTGTAACAACGCATCGGGTTCGAGTCGAAGCCGCTGCCGCTCGACCAACGAACGCAACTCTTCGGTTAAATCCGACCGTTGCGACCACTCCAGAAACAGCTCGCGATTTTCGATGTCCGTAAAGTGGTTTATAGCCCACTCCACGGCCGCGCGGAAGGCGTTGCTCCCTTCTCTATCGGCGCACGACTTCGCGGACCATTTGCGCACGGTTTCGATATCGACCCCGCGCGCTTGCAGGAAGAGGGCGAGCGATTGAAAATGCTTACTGGCGGCTTCTTGGTAGCCCTGGGATTCCGCCAGCCGCAGCGCGTCGAGCAACTCCGCCGGGCTGGCTTCGCGGCGTCGAAACCGTTCGATGGTCAACCGGGCGCGGCAGCGCACCGCGAGAAACAGCCCCGGTTGTTGCGAGAGCAATTCCGCGCCGTCTTCTCTTCCCAAACACACCAGAGCGTAGCGCGCGAAGGGTTGAATCGAAGGATTGGTCTCGGCAACGCGATAGGCGGCGATTGCTTGTTCGATTCGTCCGTCGCGCCGCAGCTGTTGACCTCGAATAAAAACGCGCAGCGTAGGCGATACCTTTCCATCGTCGCAACTCCGACCGCCGAGCCGTCGCTCGATTCGCGCGGACCAGTCTTGCAGGGCGGTCTGGGGATACAATCCCGCCTGGGCCTGATTTAGCCACGCCCGCGCCTTGTCGGCTCGATTCTGATGGGCCGCGATCCATGCCAATAA
Organism: Planctomycetota bacterium; assembly: GCA_021807595.1. GTDB lineage: Bacteria > Planctomycetota > Planctomycetia > Gemmatales > Gemmataceae > JAJPHU01. The sequence goes on from JAKBCS010000234.1 coordinate 4,886, forward strand.
GAGCATGCGTTCGACCCAGGCCACCGCAGTCGTTGGCGTCCACTCGCCGAGCAGCCGCTCGGCCTGCGTCCACTCGTCGCGCTTCAACAACATCCGGGCTTCGAGCAACGGTCCCTCGGCGCAGCCGGCAACGCGCCGATTGCCGCGCACCGATTTCCACACTTGCTCGGCGCGATCGACTCGCCCCGCCCGAGCCAACAAATCGACGAACCACGCCGCCGCCCGCGGCAAGCCGCCCAACGTCCTCAAGACGTTCTCGAACTCCCCCAACGCTTCGCCGTATCCCCCCGCCAGGCGCACGCGCGCCAGCCAATAAGCCGCCTCGGCCAGCGACTCCGTGGCATTCTGCTCGCGGGCACAGCGCACGACCTCGCTCCAGGGCACCACTGCCCCGTCCGGTGCGTCGCTCAACCAATGCAACCAGCCGACTGCGAAGAGGCGCTCGCGCTCCAAGTTGGCATCGCTAAACGGGGCGGTGAGAAGTTCCAATGCGCGCGCGCATTCGAGCGTCATCGCCGGCGTGTAGGCATCGAGCAATTTACGAATCCGCGAGAGAACAACGCGCGCCGTCGTCTCCGGGCTGAAGGGGGCGAATGTCTCGC
>JAKBCS010000235.1 GCA_021807595.1 Planctomycetota bacterium
TGACGTCCCAGCCAAGTCACTTCGGGATACACTTCGGGATCTTTACGCTGGGAAAGAACGGATTCATCGGGGATGAGGCTCTCGCGCCGCAAGTGACGGCGCTTATGAGACGAATTACTTTGCGATTCGGATTCTCGAACATTCAGAATCGGTCGCCCCTTCTGAAAACGGTAATAGAAGAAGACATCCCTTGCCGCAGGCGAGCGGGGATGGGTTTCCTCAATCGCCTCGTCGAGTACTTCCATCCTCTGTCCCGCAGGCGCGAAATCAAGGTGATAACGAAGATTTGGAATGCTTCCCTGCCCCTCAATTATGGCTTCAATGGCTGCGTGATGCGCAACCGGATCGCCCTTCCAGAGCCATTCTTGAGCAGTGCCTCCCGCGCGGACGAACGATGCGAGAGCGTTAGGGGTCGCTCGCAGCAACTCGACCGCTTCGATCAGGTTCGACTTGCCGCTCCCGTTGGGCCCGATCAAGACGTTAAGTGACTCAAGATCAATCGAAGTCGAATTCGGCGGGAATGAAAGGAATCCATCGAGCTTGATAGAGTGTAAAAAACGCATCTTATCGCCCTCCCCGCCGGCCAGTAATTCTTCGGCTCGCGCTGCTGATGCGCGTCCCCATGATATAACAATATCGGGGGAAAATATCGCCGAAAACGGGAGTTGCCGCGGATTGGCCGTTCGTGCTTACCTTTTATATCTCCCTTCAGGAGAGTTCGACGCGAACGAAGAACGCATTTGCATCGATCGGAGAACGATATGTCCGCGAAAAATCGATTGCGACGACAAGCCAAGGCCGCGCCTTCTATTGCTCCGCCCAAAAATCGCTTTTGGGGAACGTGGATTGTCGTGGGTGTTGTCGCATCGTCGGTCGGGGTGGCGTTGGCGATTTATGTTCTACCGCAGAATGCCGAGCCGCCGGGGATGGTCTGGATACCTCCCGGCGAATTTTGGATGGGCAGCGAGCATGCCATGTTTGAGAACGAATGGCCGGCCCATCGGGTCAAACTAGACGGTTTCTGGATGGACGCTCACGAAGTTACCAATGCCGAGTTCCGCAAGTTCGTCGAGGCCACCGGCTATGTCACCGTGGCGGAGAAAGCCCCCGACTGGGAGGAGATGAAAAAGACGCTGCCGCCGGACGCGCCCAAGCCGCCGGACGAGAAACTGGTCCCCAGCGCACTGGTCTTCGCGTCGCCCAAGGAGTCGGTGCCGTTGGACGATCCGGCGGCGTGGTGGGCCGTCACTCCCGGAGCCGATTGGAAACATCCGGAGGGGCCCGACTCGAATCTCGACGGCCACGACGATCATCCGGTGGTTCACGTTGCATGGGAAGATGCCGTCGCCTATGCCGAATGGGTGGGCAAACGCCTGCCGACCGAGGCCGAGTGGGAATATGCCGCGCGCGGCGGACTCGATCGCAAGCGCTTTTGTTGGGGCAATACGCCGCCCAAGGAAACCGACGGCCGTCTCGCCAATATCTGGCAAGGAAAGTTCCCCCTCCAAAACACTAAAATCGACGGTTACGAACGCACGGCTCCCGTGGGCAGTTATCCGCCCAACGGCTACGGTTTATTCGATATGGCCGGCAACGTCTGGGAGTGGTGCGCCGACTGGTACCGAGCCGACGAATATGTCCGCTGCGCGAGGCCCGGAGTCCTCGACAATCCCAAAGGACCAGACGATTTCTGGGATCCTGCCGAGCCGCTCGTGCCCAAGCGCGTCACGCGCGGCGGCTCTTTTCTTTGCCACGTCACCTATTGCGAGAGTTATCGTCCCGCCGCCCGCCGCGGCACGGCCATCGACAACGGCATGTCCCACCTCGGCTTCCGCTGCGTTGTATCCTCCGGTCAGGAACGGATGCACCGATAAGCAAGTCGCCGTCCCTGTTGGCGAGGAGCGTGCCGGCATGTTATAACGGCACAGGGAAGAACTTTCGGGAGAACTCTCCGTCATGCCCACTGACAGTGCATCGGTCGAAACGATTTTAATCGTAGACGACGAAGAGGCCGTGCGCCGCACCTTCGGCGAATGGCTGGAAAGCGCCGACCTCGGCTGCGATGTGGTCGTGGCCAAAGACGCCGAATCGGCCCTCAAGCACGCCAATCATCATACCATCGATCTGGCAATTCTCGATTGGAACCTCGGCGCGGGCAACGATGGCTTGCACCTGCTCGAAGACCTAACGCTTTTCCATCCGGACGTGTCGGCCATTATGATAACCGGCTTCGCCCATCAGGCCACGCCGTTACAGGCTATGCGCATGGGCGTCCGCGATTATCTCGATAAAAACCAGGATCTGGACCGCACGACGTTTCTCAAAGTCGTGGGCCGACAGTTGGAACGCATTCGACCGGCGCGGCGCGCCAGACGATTACACCGGGAGTTAATGGCGTTCCGCTCGGCGGTGGAGAAGGTTTTGCCGCTGGTGCAGTCCGCCGCCGCCCTGCACGAACCGCTGCCGTTGCCCGCCGCGGTGGGCAATCTCATACGTTTTTTGACTCGCACGACGGGTGCCACCGATGGTGTCCTACTGGTTCGGGACTACGATGCCCAGCGCCATCCGTCCGAAATGTGCCGCGCCTACGACGGCACTGGACGTCGTCTCGACGCGCCGCTGGTTCCGTTCGCGCGTTCGTTGGCCGGCAGCGTCGTAAGTATGCAAAAACCATCTGTAATGGTGGATTTGGATCGAGTCGCCGACGCCGGCAATCTCGAATTGCAACCGTTCGAGCATGGCCGCGCTTCCCTGTTGGCCGCGCCGATGAACGTGGCACCGGGCGTACAAGTCGTCTTAGAGTTGTTCGACAAGCAGTCGGCTGGGGGTTCGTCCACCTTTCGTGAAGAGGACCGTCTCCTCGTTGCCGCCGCCGCCGACTTTGCCGAAGATCTATTACGGCAAGCGTTGGCCGAGCGCCAGATGCACCGCGTTCTCTTCGACGCCATCGAAGCCGCCTTGGGGGCGAGCGCGTCGATGGCGGAATCGCTCGAGGGTGCCGCCCCTCGCCCCGACGAGCCGCCGCCCGCCGTCGTTTTGCAGCGCTTGCGCCAGGGACTCGATGAGGACGCCGTCAAAGCCGAGATGACGCTGCGCTTGGCCGAGTCCATTCGCGTGCTGGCCCTGCGCCACGGTTCGCCTGCCGTGCAACACTGCATCGGATTGGTGGAGAATCTGCGTCAACTGCTCGACGAAATGACCGGGGAGACGCGGTCGTGAGCGCGCCGCCGCCAGACAACCCGTTCGACGATCTGTTTTCTCTTCTTCGGCCAGATCGGTTGCTGCGCCATCCGCTCGCTACCGGAGAAGGCATCTCCGTCTGCATCCTCGACAGCGGCATCGAGCGCGCCGCGGTCGAGTCCAAGTTTCAGCGTCTCGGCCAAACGATTCTGCCCATCGAAGGCGGCGTCTTCACCGCCGAGCGCGTCGAACCGCTGCCCTACGAAGGCCATCAAAGTACGCCGCACGGCACCACCGTTGCCGACATTCTCTTGACGCTGGCACCGCGCATCCGCCTTTATTCCGCCGACGTATTCGGTCCGCGTGGGACGTGCCAAGTCGAGGTACTCATCCGCGCCCTCCGCTGGGCTACGAACGTATGGCAGTGCAAAGTCATCAATCTGTCGCTGGGCGTACCGGAGCCGAGATTGCAGCCGATGCAGCGCCGCCACCAACTGCTGCGCGCCGTCGAGGAAGCCTATTACAAAGATGTCCTGCTCGTCGCCGCCGCCGACAACGAGCATCCGCTGACGCGCAGTTACCCCGCCGCCTTCGCCCCGTCGCTTCTGTCGGTGGACAAAGGCCGGTTCGACGATCCGCTCGCATTCGCTTATCGACTGAACGAATCGGTCGAGTTTCAGGCGCGCGGCGTGGGCTATATGGGCCCATTCGCCTCGGAACCGGCTACCAGCTGGGCCGCCCCCCACCTGGCGGGCATTGTCGCGCGGCTCCTCTCGCTGCGACCAAACATGAAACTATTCGAGATAAAAGCGATGCTGTATTGGATCTATCAATCGTTGGAAAGAAGTGGGACGCCTTGACCCCATACCGCCGTTCGCGGCCGGTCGAAGCGAGACGAAGGCTGCTACCAACCGCCGTTCTGAATGGGTAAAGGGTACTCCCATAGACCGAGTGCATCGCGTCGTCGCTCCATGCGGCAAGATCGACCGAAATCGCGAGACTCCTGCCAACCGGCGCGCACCGGAGCCGCCGCGGAGCCGACTACTTCCAAAACCCAGTCCGGCGTACCCTCGACCTATCGATAACGATCTTCCTTATCCTCTTTGGGGACCAGACGCACTCGACCGGAATGAAGACTCTCGGCCGTGAAGAATGAAGTATCCGGCTGGCGGGAAGGCGAAAGCTCCAGCGAACCGCTGTCACCGCTGGAGAGGATTATTTGGATGCGGAGCGACGTGGGTGCGGCGTGGAGACGGTGGCCATCTGCACTTATCCCGTTCTGAAATGCACGTCTGGGTGAAAATCATTCTCGCTATCGCTATCATTGCATGAAAACCTGCTCCGATGCTAAATGAGTTGTTCGCTCTTTCCTGCTCACGAGGTTCCCATGCAGCGCATTCCGCGAAACTTGGCACGCAAATACGCCTTCGATGGACGAGACGAACCGTTGTTGCGCGTCCAGCCGGGCGAGGCTTTTGAAATCGAAACGTGGGACGCCGGCACCGGCTACTTCAAAACACCAGACGATAAAGCCATCCCCGGCAAACGACCCGGCTTCGATCGCAGCCCGCCGCACGCAAACCCCATTGCGGGTCCGGTTTATCTCGAAGGGGCGGAGCGCGGCGATACGCTCGTCATCACCGTCGAGGAGATTCTTGTGGCCGATTATTCGTGGATCGCCGTTGGGCCCAAGCGCGGGCCGCTTGGCGAATCGACGCGCTGGCCGGAGTTATCCGCCGATTACACGACGAAGATCCTCCGCCACACGCCCGGCCCGAGCGGCACGATGCGCGACGGAACCGTGCATTTCAACGAACGCATTTCCTGGCCGATCACGCCGTTCATCGGCACGCTGGGCGTCGCTCCCGACCGCGAAGTGACGACCAGCATCGACGGGCAAGGCGAGTGGGGCGGCAATCTCGACATCCGCGATGTCTGTACCGGCCATCGGATCCTGTTGCCGATTTTCCACCCCGGTGCTCTGTTTTACCTCGGCGACGTTCACGCCAGCCAGGGCGATACCGAGTTCACCGGAACCGCCGCCGAAACCCAGGCGACGGTGCGTCTTCGCCTCGATCTCGTCAAGGGCCGGCGCGTCCCCTGGATGCGCATCGACAAACCGGAATCGATCGTCTCGATATACGCCTATCGGCCTCTCGAAGTGGCGGTCGAAACGGCGACGATCAACCTCATGGATTGGCTCATCACCGACCACGGCTTCTCCCCGACCGACGCCTATTGCCTGGTCAGCACCTGCCCCGACTTTCGCATCCACGTCTATCAAATGTGCAAGCTGGCCAAG
>JAKBCS010000236.1 GCA_021807595.1 Planctomycetota bacterium
GTCGAACGCTTCACGGCGGAGCAGCCGTTCGCTCGCGTTCACGTCGAATACCTGCACTCCAATCGCGTGATCGAGAAGGTGCGCGACGGCAGCGTCGATTTGGGGTTGGTATCGTTCCCGCGCAAGGCGCGGGACTTGGTCGTTTTGCCGTGGCGCGAAGAAGACATGGTTCTCGCCTGTCAACCGGGGCATCCGCTGGCGCGGCAGGCGAGCGTGCGTTTAGGACAGCTGAGCGGCGAGAAGTATATCGCTTTCGATAAAGAGCTCGGCATTCGGCGACAGGTCGATCGCTTTCTTCGACAGCAGGGCGTGGCGGTCGAAGTGGAGTTGGAGTTTGACAACATCGAGAACATCAAGAAAGGAATCGAGATCGCCGGCGGCGTGGCTCTTCTCCCGGAACCGACGCTGCGGCAAGAAGTCGAAGCTGGTTTGCTAGTGGCACGGCCGTTGGCCAGCTGTCGCTTCATGCGGCCGTTGGCCATCATCTATCGACGCCAACATCGCCCCAGCCCGGCGGCTCAGCGCTTCATCGACCTATTGCTCGAAAACGGCAACGGCGACGCTCAGAAAAATGGCAACGGAACGGCGCACACGCAAAAAGCAGCGAGAAAGAAGAAGTAACATGACACAACGCTCTCTCCCCGAAAAACAGGGGCTTTACGATCCTCGTTACGAACACGATGCCTGCGGCGTCGGCTTTGTCGTCAACTTGAAGAACCGTCACTCGCACAGCATCGTCCGCGATGCATTGCAGATTCTCAACAATCTCGAGCATCGCGGGGCGTGTGGCTGCGAGAAGAACACGGGCGACGGCGCGGGCATTCTGGTGCAAATGCCGCACGATTTCCTACGCCGCGAGTGCGCCAAGCTCGGCATCGACTTGCCCGCGCCGGGACAATATGGCTGCGGTTTGGTCTATCTGCCGACCGACGAGCGCGGAAAGAAGATCTGTGAAGAGGCGTTCGAGGGCGTGGTGCGCGAGGAAGGGCAAACCGTCTTAGGGTGGCGGACGGTCCCGGTCGATTCGTCGCCGTTGGGAGCGACGGCGCGGGAGTCGATGCCAATTATTCGACAGATATTCATTGGGCACCCCTCCCCAACCCCTCTCTCCCGAAGCGGGGGCGAGGGGAGTCCAATTGCTCCCCTCGCCCTTTTTGGGGGGAGAGGGGTTGGGGGCGAGGGGGGGGAAGCTCTCGCCTTTGAGCGCAAGTTGTACGTCATCCGCCGGCGCGTCGAGAATTTGCTGAAGCCGTCGGCGTCTGAAGCCGGGAAAGAGTTGTACACGCGCTGGGAAGCCGATGTACCACGCGAAATCGAGGCCTTGCACGCCAGCCATCGCGCCATGTTTTATGTGCCGAGTCTGTCGTCGCGGACCATCATTTATAAGGGAATGCTCAATGCGGGACAGCTGCCGCTGTTCTTCCCAGACTTAAACGATCCGCTATTCGCCTCGGCGTTGGCGATGGTGCATTCGCGCTTCAGCACCAACACGTTTCCGACTTGGGCGAGAGCGCATCCGTATCGCTACATCGCGCACAACGGTGAAATCAACACGCTGCGAGGCAACGTCAACTGGATGACGGCGCGCGAGCGCATGTTCGCCTCGCCTTTGTTCGGGGACGACATCAAGAAGATTCTGCCGGTCATCGATCAGAGCGGCAGCGATTCGGCGATGTTCGATAATGCACTCGAACTGTTGGTGTTGGCCGGGCGTTCGTTGCCTCATGCGGTGATGATGATGATTCCCGAACCGTGGAGCGGCGATGCGGGAATGAGTGCAGAGAAGAAGGCCTTTTATGAATATCATGCCTCGCTGATGGAGCCGTGGGATGGTCCGGCGTCTATCGGTTTCACGGATGGACTGCGGATCGGCGCGGTGCTGGATCGCAACGGCCTGCGTCCGTCGCGCTACTACGTCACCAAGGACGACCGCGTCATCATGGCATCGGAAGTGGGCGTTCTCGATGTGCCACCGGAGATGGTGCTGCACAAAGGTCGCTTGCAGCCGGGCCGCATGTTCCTCGTGGATTTGGAACAGGGACGCATCATCGACGACGAGGAATTGAAGAAGCAAATCGCCGCAGCGCACCACTACGACGAATGGCTGCGCGATAATTTGGTATCCCTGGAGCAGCTACCGCCGGGGCCGGTCGTCCATGAGCCAGATCATGCGACGGTGCGACTTCGGCAGCGCGTGTTCGGCTACACCACGGAGGATCTAAAAATCCTCATGGTGCCGATGGCCCAGGACGGGGCGGAAGCCATCGGTTCGATGGGCAACGATGCCGCCCTGGCCGTGTTATCGGACAAACCGCAGTTGCTGTACAACTACTTCAAGCAACTGTTCGCGCAGGTGACGAATCCGCCGGTCGACGGCATCCGCGAAGAGATTATTATGGCGATGGAGACGACCATCGGCGCGGAATACAACCTACTCGAACCGTCGCCGCGTTCGGCGCGGCAAATCAAGTTGAAGTCGCCGATCCTCAAGAACGACGAGTTGGACAAGCTGCGCCAGCTCGACGGCAAGGGGCCTGGCAATTTCAAGTCGGTGACGCTGCCGATTCTCTATCCCGTGCATGAGGGAGAGAAAGGACTGGAAAAGGCGGTTACTGCTCTGTGCCGTCACGCCAGTCAAATGGTCGCATCGGGCCACGATTTCATCGTACTCAGCGACCGCGGCCACACGAGGACAATGGCTCCCATTCCGGCTCTGCTCGCCGTCGCCGGGGTGCATCACCATCTGATCCGCGAGGGGACGCGCACCAAGGTAGGCCTCGTTCTCGAAAGCGGCGAGCCGCGCGAGGTTCATCATTTCGCCCTGCTCATCGGCTACGGCGCGGGGGCGATCAACCCGTACCTCGCCTTCGAGACGCTCGACGACATGATTCGACAGGGCGAATTGAACGGCATCGACCACGAGAAAGCCGTTAAGAATTACGTCAAGTCCGTCGGCAAAGGCGTCATGAAAGTCATGTCGAAAATGGGCATCTCGACGGCGCAGAGCTACTGCGGTGCCCAGATCTTCGAGGCGATTGGACTGAGCAAGGAGGTGATCGACAAGTATTTCACTTGGACGGCGTCGCGGATTTCCGGCGTCGGTCTCGATGCGATCGCCGCCGATGTCAAGGCGCGGCACGACCGCGCGTTCCCCGAGCGCCCGCTCAACGGACATACACTCGATGTGGGCGGACAGTATCAATGGCGCAAAGAGGGCGAGCATCACTTGTTCAATCCGGAGACGGTTCACAAATTGCAATACGCCGTGCGTACCGGCAATTACAAAGTGTTCAAGGAATACAGCGAAGGGGTGAACAACCAGGCAAAGAAGCTTTGCACGCTGCGCGGCCTGTTCGATCTGAAATTCGCCGAGCAACCGATTCCTCTGGAGGAAGTCGAATCGGTCGAGTCGATTATGAAGCGGTTCAAGACGGGTGCGATGTCTTACGGTTCCATCAGCAAGGAAGCGCACGAGACGTTGGCCATCGCCATGAACCGCATCGGCGGCAAGAGCAACACGGGCGAGGGCGGTGAAGATCCGACCCGATACGTTCTCGATCCCAACGGCGACTCGCGCAACAGCGCCATCAAGCAAGTGGCCTCCGGCCGCTTCGGCGTGACGAGTGAATATCTCGTGAACGCTCAGGAATTGCAGATCAAGATGGCACAGGGGGCGAAGCCTGGCGAAGGCGGTCAGTTGCCCGGAAGTAAGGTGTATCCGTGGATCGCTAAAGTCCGGCATTCGACGCCGGGCGTCGGTTTGATCTCGCCGCCGCCGCACCACGACATCTATTCCATTGAGGATTTGGCCGAGCTAATTCACGATCTGAAAAATGGCAATCACCACGCGCGCATCAGCGTGAAACTGGTGGCCGAGGTCGGCGTCGGCACGGTGGCGGCGGGCGTGGCCAAGGCGCATGCCGATGTAGTCCTCATTAGTGGCCACGACGGCGGAACGGGAGCCTCGCCGCAAACGAGTATCAAACACGCCGGCGCGCCGTGGGAGTTGGGCTTGGCCGAGACGCATCAAACGCTGCTGCTCAACGATCTCCGCAGTCGTATTGTCGTCGAAGTGGACGGTCAATTGAAGACGGGGCGCGATGTCATCATCGGCGCGTTGCTCGGCGCGGAAGAGTTCGGTTTCGCCACGGCTCCGTTGGTGTCGCTAGGCTGCATTATGATGCGCGTGTGCCATTTGAACACTTGCCCCGTCGGTGTGGCCACGCAAGATCCTCGCCTGCGCGCCAAGTTCGCCGGTAAGCCAGAACACGTCGTCAACTTCATGCGTTTCATCGCCGAGGAAGTGCGCGAGTTGATGGCCAAACTCGGTTTCCGCACCATCCCGGAGATGGTCGGCCACAGCGAACGGCTCGGCGTTTCCAAGGCCATCGACCACTACAAAACGCGCGGCCTCGATCTGTCGCCGGTCTTCTATCAACCGCCGATGCCCGCTTCGGTGGATCGCTATTGCGTGATTCAACAAGATCACGGTTTGGAAGAAGCGCTCGACAATACCACGCTGCTGCCGCTGTGCAAACCGGCTCTTGAGGAACGCAAACCCATATCGGCCACATTACCGATTCGCAATGTCAACCGCGTCACCGGCACGATTCTCGGCAGCGAAGTGACGCGCCGTTTCGGCGCGGTCGGTCTGCCCGAGGACACCATTCGCCTCCATTTCCAAGGCTCTGCCGGACAGAGTTTCGGCGCGTTCGTGCCGCCCGGCATCACGCTGACGTTGGAAGGAGACGCCAACGACTACGTCGGCAAAGGGTTGTCCGGGGGCAAGATAATCGTCTATCCCCCGAAGGGATCGACGTTCGATCCGTCCGACAACGTCATCATCGGCAATGTCGCTCTGTACGGTGCGACGGCGGGCGAAGCCTACATCGGCGGCATGGCGGGCGAGCGCTTCGCCGTCCGCAACAGTGGCGTCGATACCGTGGTGCTGGCCGTCGGCGATCACGGCTGCGAATACATGACCGGCGGCCGCGTTGTCGTCCTCGGTCCCACCGGTCGTAACTTTGCCGCCGGCATGTCCGGCGGCATGGCCTACGTTCTCGATGAAACCGGCACGTTTCCGCGCAACTGCAATGTTGAGATGGTCAAGCTCTATCGTCTCGAAGATGAAGACGAGATCGGGTTGGTCCGCGATCTGATTCGCAAACATGCCGAAAACACCGACAGCGCGCGCTCGCGGCAGGTGTTGGCCGATTGGAAGAACAGCGTGCCACGCTTCGTCAAGGTGTATCCCAACGATTACCGTCGCGTGATCGAAACGCAAAAACGATTTAAGGCATCGGGATTGTCCGACGAAGACGCCGTTATGGCCGCGTTCGAGGAGAACGCGCACGATTTGATGCGCGTGGGTGGGAAGTAATGAAGTGGTTATTCGCCCATGCCGCCGCTAATACCAC
>JAKBCS010000237.1 GCA_021807595.1 Planctomycetota bacterium
CCATGTAATGCTCCAACGTCAAGCTGCGCGCATAGTCCTCGGCGGCGCGAGCGAAGCTCAATGCGATCAGCTTGCGCGGAGTGGACGGAGACGGAGACATGGCCATCCTCCAAAATGAGACGCTATGTTTGAGAGAATACCGTGAGGTTGTGCAGAGATGCAATACGAAAGGAGTATCGAGCGAGCCGGGGGTTAACTCGCCCCCGGTGGGAGAAAAACTAAGCGGCGTAGGTTCCCTTGCTCGCCAATGGGTGACACGGCTACTTCTTCGTCCCGATGCAAAACAGCCGGTTTTCCGTGCGAAGATAAATAGAGCCATTGGAGACAGCTGGGGTGGCTAAAAGTGGTCCCTTCAAGGCATTGTTGGCGAGAATCTTCGGCTTGTCACCTAGCTGCACGACGCAGGTGACGCCGTCTTCCTTGGCAACATACAGTTTGCCGCCGGCGACGATCGGAGAGGCCGAGAAGCCGCTACCGAGGCGTTCGCGCCAAATCTCTTCGCCGGTGGCCGGGTCGAGACAGGCGACGCCGATGCCGGTGAGCGCATAGATGCGTCCTTGGTACACGACCGGCGAAGCGTAGGAGGCAGGAAGTTTACGGCTCTTCCATACCCTTTCCGGTTTGCCGCCGTCCGAGACGCGCAGCCCCACCGACGGATTTCCCGGCACGATCACCAGGTCGTCCAGCACCGCCGGCGAGGGGATCGATCCTAGATTCTCGCCCTTGTACGTCCATTGTTCCTCGCCGTTGACTGGATTGTAGGCGGTGATTTCGCGGGCCGTTTGAAATAGCACGCTAGTTTTGCCTTGAAAGCGGGCGACGGTTGGCGTGACCCAGTTGACACCGCGCGCGCGGGGCGTCTTCCAACGATTGCGCCCGGTTTTGGCGTCCACGCCCAGCGCGAACGAGTCACCGGCGTTCTCCAGCGGCAGTAGCAGCACATCCCCAGCCAACACCGGTGATGCAGCCATGCCGACTTGATTGGTGATGTCTGGATAGTCGCGCTCCAAGGCGCGATACCAGCGCAGGTCGCCCTCGCGGTCGAAGGCGACGAGATCGCCGGTAGCAAAGAGCGCGTAAACGCCCTTGGTGTCGGCAACCGGCGTGGGCGCGGCCATGCTCGTTTTCGGATGGCACATGGTACTGCCGGTAGAGGCGAGTTGCCGCTCCCACTTTTTCTCTCCCGTGGCCGCGTCGAAACACAAGACGTGCAATCGTCCTTCTCGGTAAGCCGAGGCCGCCGTGATGTAAACCCGGCCACCGGCGACGACCGGACTCGAAACTCCGCGTCCGGGCAAATCCGCCTTCCAACGCACGTTCTCCGTCGCACTCCATTTCACCGGCAAGCCTGCCTCCTCGGACACGGCGACGCCGCCCGGCCCTCGAAACTGGGGCCACTCCGCGGAGTACACGGTGACCAGATAGCAAGGTGACAAGATGACGTAGACAAACAGGCCGATTGTGATCCCGCGCGTTTTACTTATCCCAGACATATTCATGATCCCTTTCCCCGTCGCTAAGTCACTTGGGTTGCGAGAATGGCACGGCCTCGCCCACGGTGTCGCACAACCGCACTTGGAATTTCCAATCCTGCGCCCATTCTTCCGTCTGTTCGTTTTGACATACTTTCAGCAGTATTTCGTTGCGACCAGCCTTGAGCGTGGCCGTGGCGACGTATTGATCCACCGACGCGCCGTGATGGTACTCGTCGCGGTAAAAGACTTCCTTGCCGTTGACGAACATTTTCAAACCGTTGGGCGAACCGGCACGCAGTTGAATCGTTCGTTCGCTCGGCGAATCGACGAGGGTATAGGCGTATGCGACGACGCCCTTTTGCTTGCCCAATTCCTTGTTGAGATTCACCAGGCCGTAGGGATCGTTCGTCGTCACGGCTACCCAGCGTGCCTCTTTCTCGTCTTGCCCTTTGTAAACCGCTCGTACATCGACTTTTGTTTCGGGAGGATAGACCTTCTTGAAACCCGATTCCTTGCGATTGTCGAACGGAGCAACGAGCCGCCACTGTCGTATAAAACCGAAGTGCGCAGCCACGTCGATTTTTTCGCCGAGTTTCTCGAGTTGGCCTACCAGCAGATCGACTTGATCTTTATCGCATGCGCCTGCCAACGCTCGTCGTAAGGCAACGCGGGCGGCTTCCTGGTCGCCTTTAGCCAGCTGAGACTCTGCAGCTCGAATGACGGCGGCGACCGCATCGCGTCGCAACTCCGGGCTTGAATCGTGGAGCATACCAGGCAACAGGCGGTCGGGAGTCTTCGGATCGAGGCGACAAAGCCATTCGTAGGCCAGACGCCGTGCCGCCCCGTTGTGCTTTTTCCCGTTAACAAAGTGCTCCAGTTGATCCGCCGGCAATGGCTTCTTTTCCAACAAGGCGCGTTCGACGATGGCGTCGCCGGCAGTGCGCAGCCAATTCGACGAGACGGCGTCGGCTGAATCCATCGCCTCGAGCAGGGCCGGCAGGATGGCTGGACCGCGATGGACCACATCCTTCCAAGCGCGGGCCGACGCCTCGTTTGCCTTCCCTTCGTGCGGTACGGCTCGTAGGCGCGCTAATTCTTCCTTCGGCGTCTGGGCCAATGAGGTTTCAGGTACCAACAGAAGCACGACAAGGGATAATCGCCGCAGTTTCATGGTCGTCCTCGTAAGAACCACGAATCGCCAAAAGGCTCAATTCGCCGAGACGGTCGCCAATTGCAGAGCGCGTCCCGTCCGCCAGTGTTCCGGGCTTCGTATTACTTCGTGATAGAGGGTGTCGCGTTCCACCGGAATGCGTCCAGCCTCTTCGATGAGTCGGCGAATCTCAGCCACGCTCAACTCCTGAGGCGAATCGGAGCCGGCGTCGTGATAGATCTTTTCGTGGACCACCGTGCCGTCGAGATCGTCCGCACCGAAGCTCAGGGCCAACTGCGCCGTCTTGATGCCGAGCATCACCCAATAGGCTTTGATGTGCGGAAAATTGTCGAGCATCAAGCGACTGACGGCCATCGTTTTCAGGTCCATCAAGCCGCTCGGTTTGGAAATATGGCTCAGGCCGGTGTTATCTGGATGGAAGGCCAGCGGAATGAACGTCTGAAAGCCCCCGGTCTCGTCCTGTAGCTCGCGGAGCCGACACAGATGATCGATGCGATGCTCGGCGTTCTCGATATGGCCGTACAGCATAGTGGCATTGGTGCGGAGACCCAGACGATGGGCCTCGCGGTGAATGCGGATCCAGGAGTCGGCATCGGCCTTATGTTCGCAAATCTTGTCGCGCACATCCGGATGAAAGATCTCCGCGCCGCCGCCGGGGAGACTTCCCAATCCCGCTTCCTTGAACTCGGCCAACAGGTCGTGCGTCGGCCTGCCGGTCAGCCGTGCGAACCAATCCCACTCCACCGCCGTGTACGCCTTCAGATGCAGACGAGGATGCGCACGATGGATGATGCGCACGACATTCAGATACCACTCGTAGGGCAGCTGATGGTGCAACCCGCCGACGATGTGCAGTTCGGTCGCTCCGCGCCGCTCGGCCTCCGAGGCGCGTTCGACGATCTGCTCGTCGGACATGACGTACCCCTTGGGACTTTTCAGATCGGCGCGAAAGGCGCAGAAAGTACAACGATACACGCACACGTTCGTTGGGTTGAGGTGTGTGTTGACGTTATAATAGGCGAATTGCCCATTCCTCCGTTCGCGAACGAGATTGGCCCATTCGCCGAGTGTGAAGAGATCGACTTCGTTGTACAGAAACACACCGTCGTCGAAGCTCAAACGCTGGCCGGCTTCGATTTTGGCACGGAGGGCGTCTCGCATAGAATCGGAGTTACGTTGATTCATGATTTTTCCCGTCGTTGCTCACTCCTCGCCTTGTGTAGTACGTCGTTATGCTACGAACGGCGCGGTAGGTAATCTAGCTCCCCTCATGCAACCGCCGCGTCGGCAAGGCATTTAACGCACAATCGGAAAAGATGTCGTTTTCGCTCTGCCTGTACCTATTTCTCGAGCTATAGTTGCAAAGGATCGAGCCGATCGCCCCGCAATCGACCTCGGCCGACCGCGCCGAGACGCCAGCAGAACCATACCGGAGAACGAGGATTATGGCCAGACCTCTGCCCCTACCCGATTCCCACCGCAACGCGACGAATGGCACAGCCTTGGCGCGTCCGCCTGCGTCGAACTCCTTGCAACTGCATTCGGCGGTCGAAGGAAGGGCAACCGAATCGGAGGCCGAGATGGACATATCCGCGACAGAACGCGCGCCGCGAGAAAAGCCGGGACGAATGCCCACCGCTTCCGAGTTGGCCGATCTGGAGCATCTGCGCAATGAGAACTCTCAGTTACACGCTCTGTGCCAAGAATTGGAGCAGGCGTTGCAGGAAGCAGCCCAGCAGTTGCAACCGGATCTGGAGCAGCAACTTCACGAGTACGAAACCGTTTTGGAAGAAAAGAACGAGATGATTCGTCAGTTGCATCAGCAGCTGCAAGAGATGCAAGCGGCGGTCGAGGAAGCCGAGGCTTGTGCCGGCCAGGTGCAGGCCGCCCGTCCCGCCACGGGCAAAGTGCCGCGCGAGGACGAATTGCTGTCGCTCAGCGAGGAGTTGGAGCGCGAGCGCCATCAGCTTCAAGAGGACGAACGGGCGTTGATGGAACAGATGCGCGAGATGGAAGTGAGTATGGCGAGAGAGCGTGCGGAAATGGCTCGGCAACGCAATGATCTGCAACGCCTGCAGAATGAGATTCGGCACGAATTGGAGCGCCTGGAGCGCGACGGCGGCTTGCAAACCAAGATTGAGAGCTTGCGAGGCAAGCTGCACGATGCTTCGACGCGGCGCGGGGCGTCACCGGGAGCGTCGGGCCTTCGTCCAGCCGTGGTTTCGCAAGCTCCGCCGACGCCTCGGAAAGAAGGGTTGATTGGCCGCCTCTTCGGTCGTGGCGGCGATTGATGGCCTCTCTTTTCGTCCATCTCCGCGAACCCCCTTGCGAAGAGCGTGCGCGATTCCTACAATCCCAAAGCACGCGATTCGCTCGTGTGCAACACCGGGGCGTGGCGCAGTTTGGCTAGCGCGCCTGAATGGGGTTCAGGAGGTCGGAGGTTCGAATCCTCTCGCCCCGACAATGCAAGGGCTGTCGTAACAACGAGTTGCGACAGCCCTTGACTTTGCGCGGTATACTGGATGCAGGAAACCCCCTGCCGGAGACCTGCATGAAAAAACGCATCGGCCCGCCTGTTCGTGGCAGGCAGTCGGCTTGGAGCAAGCTACCCGGCTTACCCGTGACCTTAGAACGGGAGGCTTTGCTCTATGCGTCCGCATCATCCCTGGTATCGTGCCGCCACCAATTCCTGGTACGTCGAGATCGGCGGCCTGCAGCAGCTCCTCGGCAAACATCCTGCCGACCAGCCCCAGCCC
>JAKBCS010000238.1 GCA_021807595.1 Planctomycetota bacterium
GTCCGCCGTCACCAACAACCGTTGGGCACGACCATATCGCCGGCGACCCAGATTCTCTCACCAACGCCGGATCGCCCCCACCGCGAACTCGGCCGTGTCGTGGCCGATCCCTACCGACACGCCCGCCTCGTTGCCGTGAATGTCGTACACGCCGTAGGGCACTGCCTTACCCAGTTGCGGGTCGGGGAAGTCGTGCGTCTTCACCTTCTTCGGATCGCCCTGCGGTCGATCGGTTTTCTCCGAATTCTTGAGGTTTCCCAGCACTCCCTTGTTCTTGGCGTCCACCGGGAGCGCCGGTTCGTCGCGTCGTTTGCGGGCCTTTACTCGCTCGGCGATGTGGCGAAACTGGCCGTCCCGATCCGGATGCTGAACGCCTTCGCGCCTCTTGCGATTGCCCTGCAAGCTATAGTTCATCGCCCCCAGCATCCGCCGCACCGAAGTCGCACTCACCGCATATCCCTGGTTCCGCAAGGCCTGGGCTAGTCGAGAGGTATTCTTGATCGTCCAACGCAAAGGGTTCGTCGGCGACCCCCGAGCCGTCGGCTCGATCAACTGGTCCAAAGCGTCTTGCAAGCCCGGTTGGGTGATCGCATGGGGCTTGCGATCGCCACCGCTGCGCCGCTGCCGATGACCCGCCGGCAACGCGGGATCGTCGAGTTCTTTCCGTCCCGTTCGGATGGTGCGATCCGCCAGGCCCGTGGCCAGTGCGACAGCCGTATTTCCACTGCACCCCAAGGCACGCGCTTCGACAGCGGCCCAACGCCGTCGGCCGCGCTCGTCCAAACCATCCAACAATTCGATATACTTGCCTTCAATGGCTGTAATGATTGTCGCGCGGTTCCTCTTCACCACTTGCCGACGCGGCTTGCAGGTTCGGATCGCGTTGCCCTATCAACTCAGGCGGCGCGTCCGGTGGGACCGTGCCGATAAGCCGCGACGAAGCGTTCGTAGTCTTCGTAGGTATCGACACCAAATCCGCTCTGTTCAATGATACCAATCTGGATGGGATGTCCCAGAGCCAAAACCCGCAGTTGCTCCAGCTTCTCCAATCGCTCCAGCGGTTCGGGCGGCAGCGCGGCCAAACGCTGCAAGAAAGGTCGGCGATAGACGTACAAACCGACGTGCAGCAAGAAGCGCGCGGGCCGCAAGGCAAAATCGGGTTGACCGTCGCGGACATAAGGAATCGGGCTGCGACTAAAGTACATTGCCCGTCCGGCGGCGTCACGGACTACTTTCACGCAGTTGACGTTTTGCCATTGTTCCAACGAATGCAGCGGCGTTGCCAGCGTGGCCATCTCGGCTTCGGGATGATTGTGTAAGAGATCGCACAATAAATCGAGATGATCGGGATCGATGAGCGGCTCGTCGCCCTGAAGATTGAGGATCAAATCGGCATCGAGTTGTCCGGCCACTTCGGCGACGCGATCCGTGCCGCTCGGATGATCGCGGCGCGTGCGGACAACCTGTCCGCCGAAGCTCTCGACGGCCGCAACGATGCGCGGATCGTCGGTGGCCACGACCACGGTGTCGGCGTGTTTGGCCTTACGAGCGCGCTCGTAAACGTGCTGGACGAGATATTTGCCGGTCTGACGCAAGAGCGGCTTGCCAGGCAGTCGAGTCGAAGCATAACGGGCGGGAATGACGATAGCGGTTTTCAAACGGACCTCCTTGTCCGGGTCGGACGACCCAAAGTAGAGATTAAACCGTCTGTCTCGTTTATTGACAAGATCGTCCCATTATCGGATCAGTACCGGCGGGTCATCCTCGACGCGATCGTCGTTGCCGTGCCAAAAAAGTGTTGCCGCGAGAACGCCCAAGGTCAAAATGCTGGCGACGAGCATCCATTCCGTTGCCGGAACGGAACCGCGTTCGTCGCCCCAAAACTTCGTCTTCAGCCATCGCATCGGAAACTCCTTATCGGACTCCTGTGGTTTCCAGAGGATGGTGCATTCGGCGTGCCTCCGTCGTTCTTCGGACATGAAATGCAAAGGATCAATGCGTAACACCATAATAATCAATGTGTTCTGTCAATCGATTGACTTGCGTCGTCTCGGAGGCAGGAGGGCGAGGTGTTAACTTTCGGCAGGCGGGGATGTTAAGCTCGTTAAGGAAAAGTAGCGCCGGAATACGTCCTCAATCCGGCAACAGGGTCCGAATGCGATCGGCGAGTGCGAGATGGGATGCGGTACGTCCTTTCGCCAAGATCCTGGCCGAGCCGAGGGTGAGATGAGGATCGGGAAACGGCAACAGCGCCAAAGCGTCGGCCGGCTTCTGATTCGAGGCATAGCGGCCCGCGGTCGAAATAATCGAGACGCCCGCAGAGCGCAACACTTCGAGATCGCGGTAGAATCCGCGCAAGTCCAGCCGCAGGGTGCGCATGAACTTCTCGCGCGGATGTGGCCCCGCCGTGAGCAGTTCCACCATGCGATAGAGACGAACAAAACGCTCTTGCGTTATGCCGGACGAAGTCTTCGTGGTCGAGTTGCCAGCGGTCTTTCGTTTCTTGACCATTTCACACCTTTGCCAAACTCGGTGAACCGGCGGCGACATTGCAACATTCGGTTTTTCCCTCTCCCCTCTCCTTCTATTGTGGCCCTTCCTTGACCGGAGGCAACTTATTATCTTCAAAGCATTTTCGCAGACCAAGAGCTTCGGAAACGAAGCAACGATGAACCGTCGATTTGTCGCTCGGCGCAACGAACTCTTGCCCGACGCCGCGGTCGTTCGCGCGCTGGCTCCGCGGTCGGAGACGCCGTGTGCCCTTGTCCGCGAGAATCGTTCGTCTCAGCGGTTGGCGGAGACGACGTGAAAGACAATTGAGGTCCGCTATGGCAATAAGATAACGACCGCCGGAAACGCGGTTCGACTGCGCGTACCTGCAGCGGCTGGCGGCGCGGCAATACCACGCATAGTTGAACCAGGAGCCGCCGCGCAAAACACGGGCGTTTTCGTCTATATCTTCTATCTCTAATATATTTTCAGTGTTCATTTGTCCATAGGGACGGTACTCGTCTTGACACCACTCCCAGACGTTGCCGTGCATGTCGAACAGCCCCCAGGCATTCGGCGGAAAACGGCCTACCGAGGTTGTCTGCCTTCGATACGCGCCCTTCGCGCCCTCGTTGTAGGGATAATTGCCGTCAAAATTGGCCTGGTCCGTGGAAATCGTCTCTCCGAAGTGAAAGGGCGTCGTCGTCCCGGCCCGACAGGCATATTCCCACTCCGCCTCGCTCGGCAGACCGTAACGCTTGCCGTCCCTCTGGCTCAGTTTCGTGAGATATTCTTGGCAATCCTCCCACGTCACCTGCTCTACCGGACGATTCTTGCCTTTGAAATAGCTGGGATTGTCCCCCATCACCGCCTGCCACTGTGCCTGCGTCACCGCATGAATGCCCAGGTAAAATCCCTGCGTCAGCGTGACCTCATGCTGCGTTTCGTCCTCATCTCGTTCCGGCTCCTCGGGCGGGCTGCCCATCAGGAACGTGCCGGGCGGAATCCAGGCGAACGTCATGTCCGTACCCTTGGCCAACGCAATCGTCTGACGCGGCAAACACGGACGTACACCCGCAGCGAGCAATTCGACGATGCGCGCCTGTTGCCGGACGCGCTCGGGGTGTTTGTCGGGTTCGCAGCATGTCGCCAACAGCGCCACATGCAGACGCATCAGTTCGGCCTCGTCCGAACGATTGTGTTCGTCGAGCCAATCGGCGAGGATCAGACGCGGCGTCGGATCTGCGCCGTACTCGACAATGGCAGCGAGAAAACAATCCCATTCCGACACGATGATTTCCCTCGACAAAAGACGCTCCGCCTCGTCGCGTCAAGACTTTTGATATGCCCTGAACCCGATTGTTGCGTTCGACAATCGAGAAGTCAATCGAGAGCGATGCGCAATCGGTGGGAATAGCAGCACCCGCCGTTGATGCGGTTCGACGGCACGATCCCGTAGTGGACGGCAGAGCGGCAGTCACTCGCAATGTCGCGCCGGCAGCCGACGGGCACGGCGGCTTGCATCCAACGAGGGAAGCGGAGTAGGATAAGACGAAAGGGGGTGAACGATGATCGAGTTGACCGAAGATCAGCAAC
Source organism: Planctomycetota bacterium (assembly GCA_021807595.1). Taxonomy (GTDB): domain Bacteria; phylum Planctomycetota; class Planctomycetia; order Gemmatales; family Gemmataceae; genus JAJPHU01. The sequence goes on from JAKBCS010000238.1 coordinate 4,087, forward strand.
GAGAACTGGAGGCGATGCAACCGGCCCAGGTTCACGATCCACGAACGAATCAAACGTATGTCCTCGTACCTGCCGATGTCTACGAGCGTATGCGTGCCCTCCTCGATGGCTACACGAAGCGCGCCGGATGGGACGATCCCGAACTGGATGCCTACGAGATCTATCGGAAAAAGTCGTGAAACGCGGCGACGTAGTTCTGGTAGACTGGCCCTACAGCGACCGCACGGGAAGCAAACTCCGCCCTGCTGTCCTCGTGCAGGCCGACTTTCCCAACGGAGTAGGATAGAGCGAAAGGGAGGAGAAGACTATGCCGACACCCTCAGAACTCGCACAATTGGCCGAACGTCTGGATGATACGCAGTGGTACGACTTTCTGGACGAATTGGATGCCGTTTCACGTCGTCGCCATCGTCAAACGGAACCGGAGCAACCGGCCAATTGCGATCGGGATTCCCTAGCGGCCTGGATTGCGCGAAAACACTTCCTCGCCGATAGTGGGATACGGGAGATTTGGTATTTGCCGGAACGCACTCCGGCGGATGAAATCCGGCTTCTGGAAGTCAGCGATCGCCAAGCGACCCACGGTTCGACTCCGACGAAGGTGGAGGCGATTGACTTCGCCTTAGACATCCAAGGTTGTTCCTATCGACTGTTTGTCGCCGATGTGACCGGCGATCAATTGGAGCAGATCCGAGACAATCGCTTAGCACTGCCGATGAATTGGACGCTCGACGGAAATACGGTGTGGAGACGGCGACCGTGACGGAAGCCCAGCGTTTATTTCTCGCTCAGGCGAGATCGGACTTCGCCGTTTTCGAGTTGCTTCGCCGACAGCGAAATGTCTCCGCTTGCCATCTGTTGCACTACTTACAGATGAGTACGGAGTTATTTGGAAAAGCGCGGGCGTGGAGGCACGGACCCAATCCTACCTCGCATCGTGCTTTCGTCGGTTTCCTACGCAGCCTGTCCAGTAATCGACAGGCACAACATCAGTTGGGTTACGCAGGGCGGACCCAAAACTGGACGCATCTCATCCGCAAAAGCATCCCGTTGGCCGAACGCATCGAAAACCTCGCCCCCGCGTTGAATCCGGACGCTCCGAATCCCGAATATCCGTGGCCGCGCGCGAATCCTCACGCGGCCCCGGTGGAATATCGCTTTGACATCTGGAAGGATTTACAGGAAACCTCGGCGGGACGGCAATTCCTGAAGTTCCTCCGCGATCTGTTCGTCTCCGCAGAAGTATTCATCTGACTGCACGGAATCCAGATCCATTGCGTGCGGCAAACATCGGCTCGTATACTTCAGCCCCCTGT
>JAKBCS010000098.1 GCA_021807595.1 Planctomycetota bacterium
CGCCTGCATCTCTTGGAATTTCTGCTCCGTTAAGGCGATTAGAGGAGTCGTATAATAGGCAACTGTGCCGGTATGTAGTGCCTCGAAAAGCGCGGCCTGAGCGATGAGCGTTTTGCCGGTGCCGGTTGGCGCGCAGACGAGGACGCCCTGCTCGGCGGTGAACCAAGCGAGCAAGGCGTCTTCTTGCACCGGATACGGCGCGTAGGGCAGTTGTGCGAGGTAGCGCTCGGCCAATTCGTCGCGCGTCGGCGTGTCGACAGTCATTCGGCTACGTCCTTTTCCATCTCGAACGATCCGAGGTCATCGTAACCGCGACTCGCGACAGCCAGCCCTCGGTGAGCGCGTCGACACCCCATGAAAATGATCTATAATCGACATAGATATTATCCGTATAAAAACTAATAGGCAGACCAAAACGATATTCTGTGTATACATATCCTTAAGGTAAACTGCTTGACGCCGTCGCCATCCCTCGGTCTGTCCGCGATTGGGTACGGTCGGCGTTTGTCCGCGTCTCGAAAGTCGAGCGGTGGATGCAGGCGAGCGACGACGCTCTCTCCGACTGCCGGAGGAGTTCGAGGCGTGAGGGAAGATCGACCCCATAATTACTGCCGTGCAAACCTCCGTTGCCTGCAACGAAACGCCGTCACTAACTCCCCGTCTGTCCCGCGCCGACGGCGGCCGGTTCGTTGGGATCGCGCGGGATGCGGTCGATAAGACGGCGGACGATGTCGTCGGGTTTGATTCCCTCGGCTTCAGCGTTGAAGTTCGTGATAATGCGATGGCGCAGTACCGGCGGAGCCACGGCGCGCACGTCTTCGCACGAGACGTAATAGCGCCCGTGCAGCACGGCGCGGGCCTTGGCTGCGAGGATCAAAAACTGCGAGGCACGGGGACCGGCACCCCACGTCACATAGTCCCGGATGAAATCGGGCACTTCCGTTTCCTTGGCCTTGGCTCCCCCGCCGGAGGAGGCGGCCACTTTCCCGGCAGCGACGCGGCTGCCCTTGCGCGTCAGGCGCGTGAACTTCATGGCATAGCGGATGACATAGGGAGCGACGGGAACTTTGCGCACGATGTCCTGCATTTCCAAAATGTCGGTCGCCGACAGAACGCGATCGATCTGCGGAACGTGCGTCGTCGTCGTCTGTTCGACAATGCGGAACTCTTCCTCTTCGTCGGGGTAATCGACGAAGATGTTGAACATGAAGCGATCTTGCTGTGCTTCGGGAAGCGGATAGGTTCCTTCTTGTTCGATGGGGTTTTGCGTCGCGAGGACAAAGAACGGATCGGGCAGTTTGTGCCGCGTGCCGCCGACGGTGACTTGCCGCTCTTGCATCGCTTCGAGGAGGGCGGCTTGCGTCTTCGGTGGCGTGCGGTTGATCTCGTCGGCGAGGACGACGTTAGCAAACAAAGGACCGTGTAAAAACTTGAAAAGACGTTGGCCGGTCGTCTTGTCTTCTTGCAATACCTCGGTGCCGGTGATGTCGGACGGCATCAGATCGGGGGTGAACTGGACGCGACTGAAACTGAGGCTCAGCGAGTCCGCAAGGGTGCGAATCATCAGCGTTTTGGCCAGCCCCGGAACGCCAACGAGAAGACAGTGGCCGCGCGCGAAGATGGCGATGAGCAATTCTTCGAGGACTTTTTCTTGACCGACGATGGACTTGCTCATCTCCTTCCGAATGCGGCGATAGCCGCTGTTGAGTCGTTCGATGGCGGAGAGATCGCCCTCAATGCGAGGCCAATTTTCGGCAGGCGCAGTCTCTAATACCGGCAGTTCCTCGGCGACGAGCGGCTCGACGACCTCCATCGGCTCATCCGCCGAGAGCCAAGTGCCGCAGCCGCACAAGCGTCGGCCGCCGCTGGGAACCTGCACGTTCAATCCGCACGTTTTGCAACGAATGTTTGGCATGATGGTGTTCTATCCTCAGATACTTGAAAACTCTAGTTGTGTTCTTCGATCGAGGTTAATCCCCAAAGATCGCCGCCGGCGGCAACGAACGGTTGTGGCGAATCGAAACGGACGAAGGAGTTGCAGCCGCTCCCCTTTCGGCTCAACGAGGCCAAAATTCGCGGCGGCAGCGGTGTTTCGAGTCGAAAGTGGCAGCGCTGAATCAATTGTCCCGTTTTCGGATCGTAAAAAGCCACCGGACACATCGCCTCTCGGCCCAACAAGGAACTCCATTGCCATTCTATCGCACCCGACGGGGAGACGACGAGAGAAGAGCCGACTCGATGCGTTTGCCATCGCACGAAACCGCGCAGGGGACGTTGCCAAACGACTTTGCCATCGGCGGTCGAGCGCGCGGTTAATTGCCCCTCTTCTATTGTGTACAGCGCCTCGGCATCCAACGACCAGGCGTTAGGTTGCAGCTCTTTCGCGTCGAGTAGAAGGGGGCGGGACCAGAGCGGCTTGCCGCTGGCGGGATCGAGGCGGATTAAGGAATAGCCAACGTTTAACGGTTGAACGAAGAACAGTACGTTGCCGTTGCCCAAGACGGAAGGCGTTTCACCGCTGAAGACCGTGCCCCCCGTCGGTCGACGGAACCATTGTCTTCGACCCGTCTTGGCATCGATCAATTCAAGATTCTTATTGTCCGCTATAATGCACAACGAGCGCTCGTCCAATGCCAGAGGCGGTTGCCGCCATAGTTCGCGGTCGTCCACCGTTTCGTGCATGCGCCGTCCAGTCGAGGCGTCGAGCAGCCATCGGCGGCGCGAACATTGCACGAGAATTGTGTCCTCGCCGGCGTGGAAATGAACCGAAAACAAGCCGCGCGGCGGCGGTAACTCCAAAAGTGCGTCTGGTGCCCAGCGAACCCACAAGAGCGCGCCGGCCTCGACGCGGATCGCAAACAAACGTCTTCGGCCTTGCAGAAAAAACAACCGGCCTCGTTTGAGATGAAAGTCCGACAATGGCTCCAACGGACGCGGGGCGAGAACAACGCGCTCCCCCGCAATGCCTGCGCACGGATAAAGGTTATATTCGGGAGCGGGAAAGTGCCAAACAATCTCACCGCTGTCGCGGCGAAGCGAGACGATCCCGCTGTCGCCGGCGACAACCATCTCCGCTCCACAAGATCCCGCCCAGCGTGGTACGAAGGGGAGTCTTGTCGTCCACTGCGGCCCGCCCGTCGCGGCGCTGCGCGCACAGAGCCGGCCGTCTGCCCTGCCGGTTAGCAGCTCTTCCGTTTCACCCTCAAGGATCGCTTCGTCTCTTGCGAGTGAAACGTGCCAAGCGCGATGGAACAATTGCGTCTTGGAATTCTTGGACGGAGTGTCATCGCTGCTTGCTTTCGGCTCTCGCCCGAGGTTGGCGCGACTCCGCCTATCGAAGGGACGAATAAAGAGAGGACAGCCTTGGCGATCCATCACGGGGATGGCGTTCATCCGTTCGTTTTTGCGAATGGAATCCCAAACGGTGATCTCTCGATCCGTCTGTTTCGCTCGTCGCCATATCCGAGCCGCGCTCAGCAGCGCATAAAGGCGATAACGCGACGACAAGGGAAGTGAGGCCGCTCGATCGAGAAACTCCGCTGCTTCGTTCCAGCGTTCGTCTTCCGCGGCACGCCCAGCCGACCCGAGCAAGATCTGCTGTTCGATAATGTGCGATTCGACGAGTAGTTGTTTCCTCTTTGTCGTCATCTCGTCCCGTAGTAGCATTGCTCGAAGCCGACGCAAGGTTCGCAGTGCCGCATGGTCTTGCCCCGCGTCGCCCTCGGCTTTTGCCAGATCGAGTAGAGCCAACGAGGAATTCGGAACGCGCCGGACGGCGGCTCGGCGCTCGCCCAGAAGTAGGCGCGGAGGAGCGTACACCGACAGCGTGCGCCGGTCGGCAACGACGAGGATGCCGTTGGCATAAGCGAGATTCCCACTCGGCAGGCGATGTAAAGCAGCGGGAGAGTCGGCGGGTCGGCCGTCGCGCTGGCGGAGGACATACACCATCGTTTCCAGATTTGGCCCCGAATCGTGGCGCGGTCGCACGGTCGGGAACAATACGAGATCGCCGATCAGCAGCCCGCGCCCGCTTGGTGTCAATCCATCTAACAGTGAGACTCCTCCGATCTCTGGCACGGTCCAGGATGGCGCACCCGTGTCCGCTCGCACGCCACGGATGCCGCCTGGAGTCGTAAAGATCAACCGTCCTTGGCCTACGCCTAGGAGATGAACCGCGCGGAGAGGTTCCAGTTCCCAGAGCGTGCATCCGGTGGCTGGATCGAGGCACAGCAGCGAGTCCGAGTCGGCCGGCGCGACGTATAACCGGCCGGCGGCATACAGTACCGGAGCCAAGTCCTTCAACTCCTGCTCCTCCCGAACGAGGGTTCGGTGAGGATAGCGAACGGCCCAGTTCGTCCGACCCGTCGCCGCGTCGAGGGCGATTATGGCTCCATCGTGGGTGCAGTACACGAGCTGAGTTCCCGCCAACGTCAACAATTCGTGTCGAAAGCGCGAATCGCCGAGCTTCACTTCTCCCGATTCGCACAGGTCGTGCTGCCACAATGGCGGTTTAGAGGCGTCGCCGTCGGCGTAACACTGAATGGCGTGAATGCAGCGATTCTCTTGGTAGCGCGTGGAGGAGATCCAAACCCTTCCGCCGGAGACGAGAGGAGCGCCCTCGAAAAAAGCGTTGGCGTGGACAATGCCGCGCTCAGACCAGCGGAAATGCTCGGTCTTGTCGTCCGGAGAAATTCCGAAGCAGGCCAACAGGGTTTCGTTGTCTCGCGCGGGTTTCGGCTCGAATCCCAGACGCTTCGGCGTCGGCGTTTCACTTCCGATATCTTGTGCGCCGAGACGTGCATAGAGGCGATCGTTTGCCGCGGTCAGCGTGTAACGTAAATCGGCGGGGGCGGGCAGCTCGACGTTTGGATGGACGCCGCCGTTGAGGCGAGCCGCGTCGTACCACTGTTCGCTTTGGCCGCTGCGCGCGTCGTACGCCGTCACCCGGCGAGCATCGGCGACAAGAATCCGATGTCCGACTACAACTGGATGAAAGGCCAGGGTGCGCGCCTGTGCCGCATTGACGGCTGGAGCGAATTCGGCTTGCTCTTGACGTGTGCGTCGCTGTAAATCGAACGTCCAGGTTGGGCCTTCGCGGCACAAAGCACTAAGACGATCCAAAATGTCTTCCGGAGCGGGGACGAGTTTTCCGCGACTCGGATCGCCACCGAATGTCGTCCAATCGTCGCGGTCGGAAACAGCCGTCTTTTGCCTCTCTTCCGCCAGGGCGAGCAAGGTTTCGGTGTAGTTTCCCTTGCGTCCGCACACGGTTCCTTCGGCCTTGGCATGTCGTCGGCGATAGTCTTCCACCGCAGCCAGCCAGTCGCCGTCATGCGGTTCGGCCTTTCCCGTTCGACCTTGAGAGTTGGGGTCCGAGAAAAGCCGCGCGAGCAGCTGTTTGGCTTGCAGACGTGCCGGATTGAGGCTGGGATCGGGATAAACGAGGGCGGAACCGCGCGTGGCGGGATCGCGAGTAGAATCGGGAAGCGGGGTCAACAGTCGCCACCATTCTTCGGCCTCGTCGAAGCGGCCGCGCTCGAAGGCGAGATCGCCGAGTCGGTCGATGGCCTTCTCGGCTGCCCGCGTGCAGAAAGCATCCTCGACGAGCCGGCGCAGCGCCGCCTGGTCGCGCTCGGCCATCGCCGTTTGCAATTTCTTGACGGCCTGGTTTTCGTAGCGCTGCCGGTACAGCCGCAGTCCCTCAGCGGACAGTCCGGCCAACCGTACTTGGCACAGTCGGGAAGCCGACACGCTGCGCGATGCTGAGACCGGCACGAGTTCGTTGCCGGAATTGGCCAGGATCGCTTGAAGCCGTTCGATCGCCTGCGAGTTGTTCCGCCCTGCGAGTTCTGTAGACACCTCGGCGAAGCGTTTCGCGATTGCGCGGCTCTCTCCTTTGATCGTCATGGATGATCGATCTTCTCCGCGAACCGGCGTGGAGAATACCGGCACTGCGAGAACGAAGAGAAGGAGACGGTGGGTTCGAGAGCGACGGTTCATGCGATTCCTCACCAGATCGGGGGCGATGGCGTGCAACTCATTATAACGGCAATCGGACCTCGCACCAGCTGCCGAAATGAAGGGGAAGACGAAGGGGTGTGCGAGGCAAAAATGTCAGAAGCCGGCCTTTGAAAGGTGGGCCTTGCTCCGCTTGACCCACCCGACCGACTTCCAGTCTGGATGCGCGTCAGCTGGCGACACATTCTTGAAAGAGTTGATCGAATTCCGGGCTGGTCTTCGTGGCCGCTTTCTTCACTCGATTGAGGAACTTCTTCTCGTTGTCGTCGATCTTGCCGTCGGCAAAGAGCATTTTGCGCAGCCAGTTCGCTTCCTTGGCTGAAATCTTGCCGTCGCGTAAGACATTCTGTTCGATGGCCTTGAAGAAGAGCGTTTCAAATTTCGGATTTACTTCCTCTTTCTTGGCCTTGGCCTTTTTCTGAGCGCCATTGCGCAGGTCGATCAAGAACTCGACTTCCTTGGCGTCGATTTTGCCGTCGGCCCACAGTTCGCGTTGGAGAATTTTGACCTCGGGATCGTCGATCTTCCCATCGGCGAGGATTGTCTCGATTGCTAACTTTCGGAAATCCGCCATATTTATACTCCCTAAAACACTTTCTGAGCCGGCGGCCTTCCACGAAAGCGCGAATCGGCTCTATGTACGACAATATAGGGAGCTTGTCCGCCCTCGCCTGCGCTGAAACGGACAATTTGGCGAAGAAAAGAGGAAAAAGGGGGCTTTGGCCGGCGCAAACGGAGAAAACAGAGACAATGATTCTTCATTTTGTCGCTCTTTGCACTCGTCGGCGCGGCGGGCGAGGAGCAAGCGTTGTCACGCCGATTCGCGCATCGCCGCGGCGGCGGATTCGTCCCGGACCTGGCGGACGAAGCGCTCCCAGGCGGCATCGTTGGGTGGCACTTGAGCGCCATCGAGATCTTCCAACAACTGCGCCGCGTTGGTATAGCGCTGCGTCTCGTCCTCGCAGTGGAATCGATTGAGAATGGATTGCAGCGCGGGGGGCAGTCCTTTGGTTTTACCTCCCTTCGCTGTCGGTGCCACGGCGGCCCAGCCGGCGGCAATGTGCCCCATCGCCGCAAAGTCGCCGGCGATCGACGGCTCGCCGTCTTCTTGCGGCATGGGGACGGCCAGCCAGCGCGGCTCGCCGAGACCGCACAGTTTCAGCACGCCGTCGCGTGCGAATACGAACGACGACGCATGAAGGTTGCCGTGAACCAAGCCGGCCGCATGGATGGCCTGAAGTGCGTGCCCCGCCTGCGTCATCAAGCGACACCACACCCCGGGAGCGCCGGCGAGAATCGGCCATTCGGTGCTGGGAAGACCGTGCAGCCATTCTTGCAGCGCCGCCGGTCGCGAGGCGATTTCCAGCACTTCGACCGTCTGGGCCACGTTCTTTTGATGCACCATCGCCGCCGCCGCGAAGCGCTGGCGAAACTCATCGGGCCGCACCGCGTCCTCCATCTCGGACTCGGACAGGTGGCGCAGTAACAATTCGGAGTTGCGGCGGGGATCGAATACGCGATACATCGCTTCGCGCGGCGTGGCTTGCAACCGATCGACGACGCGCACCGGTCCCAGAACCAACCCGTCGAGATTGCCCGCTTCGATGAGGGCGATCTGATAGAGCGTCAGATAATTTCCAGCCAGCAGTAATTGCCGCAACGAACGCCTCTGTCTCCGCCCTTCCATATACAGCGCCGCCAGCGTGTCGCCGTCGATGAGACCCAACGAACGCAGCAAGTCGCCCAGTTGCTTATCTCCCGCGTCCACTTGCCCCACGATCGACAGGATGCCGCGCTCGTCTCCCGCCGGCGCGGCCGACTCGCTGGACTCGGTCAAATCGAGACCGGCTAACTCGCGCATTTTGCGACGATACCACTCCTGCATATCGCTTAAATGGCGGTCCACTTCACCGCGCCGTTCGCCCACTTGGCGTTCTTGTTGTTGCAGCTGTTCGACCTGTTGAGCCAGACGCGCCGACGTGTCGGCGATTTGCCGAGCTTGCTCGTCCACCTCGCTGGCCCGGCGTTCCACCCGCGATTCGTTGAGATGTAGTGCTTGCCGCAACTCGGTGAGTCGTCCTTGCCATTCGAGGATGTGTTGGCGGAAAGCGGCGGCGGACAAACGGTGTTCGTCGCGGGCAACGTGCAGATCCAACTCGCGTTGACGAACGCGCTCGATGTCGGCCTGGAAATCGTGCCGCATCCGTTCGAGATCGCCCCGGCTTTGGCGAACGTAGCCGTGAATCTCGGCTAAATGCTCGCGCAATTGTTCCCGGGCCTGGGTCAGCCGATCCAGCGCCGCCGACGCTCTCGCCTCAATCTCCGGCAGATGGCGCGTCAAATCGACGGCTTCCTGGCGGCGCGCTTCCAACTCAGCGCGCAAACGTTGCGTATGGTCTTGTCCCTTTTGCCGTTCGACCTCGAAAGCGATGCGCTCCGACGCCAGCACTTGCCGCTGTCCGCCGAGCGAAGCGTGGATCTCTTCGAGGCGCTGTCGTTCGGACTTGTTGCGCTCTTCTTCCTCAACAAGTTTGCGCGCCTGCTCGTCCATCTCCGCGGCTCTCTGTCCCAATTCTTGTCGGGCCAGGTTCAAGCGCGACTCGGCCAACTCTCGATCCTGTTCGAGGATCTTCGCCGCTTCGCCCAGCCGCGTGGCTTCGTCCTTGAGTCGTTGATCTTCTTCTCCCTGCCCGCGCTGTTTCTCGGTCAACTCCTCGACGCGGCGGCGGACCTGTTCTTGCAGTGCCGCCAACGCTTGTTCGGCACGAGCCAAGGCCATCTCTCGTTCGAGCAAGGTCTGACGTTCGTTGGCGATTTTTTCTTGCTCCTGCTCCAATTGACTGCTTCGCGCCGTGAGCAGAGCCGCCTGTTCGGCTTGGTCGGCAGCGGCGTTTCGCACTTGCTCTTGCTCCTGGCGGAGCTGGTTCTCTTCGCCGTCCAGAGTCTCGCGCGCCTGCCGCAGCTGCACCACCGCCGCTTCCAAGGTAGTTCGACGCTCTTCAGATCGGCGACGCTCCTCGGCCATCCATTCGCGTTCGTTGGCCACTTCGCTGCGAAGTTTTTCCGCCTCGGCCAAGCGCGCCCGTAAATCGTTCTCCGTCGCCTCTTGTAAGACGCGCTGATCGCCGAGCGCCTGTTCTTGACTGCGTAAATCTTCGCGCATGCGTTCCAAGCGCGTGCGCAGCGTCGCCAACATGGCTTGCTGTCCCTCTAACGCCGCCGCTCGTTGATCCAGTTGGGCGATCCGCTCGTCTTGTTCCTTCTTTCGCTGTGCCAGGCCTTCGGTGTCGCCGACCAGACGATTGTGCCATTCGTCGAGCTGAGCGGCTTGTTCTTCGAGATCGCGCGTATCGCGCTGTAATTGCTCGTAGCGGTGATCCACTTCGAGGGCGGCCGCTTGCAGCTGTTTCTGGCGTTGCTCTTGCTTGGCCTGAATGCGGTCCAGGCGCACGAGATCGGCTTGATGCTGTTTCTGGCCCTTGTCCAAAGCCGCTTCCAGTTCGGCCAGACGTTTCTCGCGCGCTTCGATGTTCTGCGCTCGCTCGCTTACGTCCCGCTGGACTTCCTGTTGCCGACTGACGATTAGGCGATGCTGTTCTTCCAACAGTTGTCGTTCGCGTTCCGACTGTTCGCTCCGCCCCTCAATCTCGATCTGTTTTTGCTCCCACTCTTGACGACGTGCCGTCAACTCGGCCTCGCCCGTATCGATCCGTTGCTTGCGCTGTTGCAAACGCCGCGCCGCTTTGTGAATCGCCTGTTGTTGTTTAATCAGCCGCTCGCGCCGCTCGTGATAGCGCTGATAGAGTTGTTGACGCAATTCCAGCAACTCGCGCCGCACCGACTCGCTCTCTTGGTCGCGCTTGGCGATATCCTCCTGTCGCTCGTTCCAACCCTCATGCTGCGCCTTCCAGGCCGACTCGCGCTCTTCTTGTTCCAGTCTCGCCGCCGTCAATTCCTGCTCCTGACGTCGCAATCGCTGCACGATTTGCTGCAAGCCCTCGGCGCGCTGACGGTATTCGGATTCGATCTCCTCGCACCGCTTCTCCCACAGCGCGCGATCTCTTTCCAAGCACTCGGCCCGTTCATTCATCTGTTGCTCGCGCTCGCCCGCATGGCCGTCTGGGTTGTTGTCTCTCGCCGACAACGCCCGCGACCGGCTCGGGGTCTGCACGGATGAAACAATTTCTACTGGCCCAATGGTGACGCGATCGCCGTCGTTCAGATAGGCGGAGGCCACCGCTTTACCATTGACGAGGATGGGTAAAACGGGGGCCAATCGCCGCAGACTTGCGGCGACGGCGGCGCGGCCGATGGCGCAAATGACCGGCGGGAGGTTCGAGCCGGGCAGACGTAAATCGCAACCGGGAACGCTGCCGATCAAAAAGCCGCCGTCACCCACTTCGTAGACCGTCGCGCGGCCGCCTCCCGAACGTACTTCGAGTCGCACCGTCGCCAGCGCGTTGTCGCCGCTGTCCGACACCGAGGGAGAAGAAACCGTAGACGCTTGTGCCATAGGAGGAACCTACTACCGGAACCTGCGCGCCAGGGCGAGCGAGCCGGATTGGAACCGATTTAACCGATTTTGAAAAGGCCAATCTGGTAATACCGAAGTTCTGAGCGCCGAGTTCTGAGTTTCGAGTTCTGAGTGCCGAGGAGTGTTGATTCCCTATATTTATCTCAGAACTCAGCACTCAGAACTCAGCACTCTGTATTTGGGATTTGCGGATTATGAAGGTATTGGTTATTGGTAAAGGTGGGCGCGAGCATGCTCTGGTATGGAAATTGGCTCAGTCGCCTCGCGCCGAGCGCGTGTTCTGCGCGCCGGGCAACGCCGGCACGGCCGAGGACGGCGTCAACGTGCCGATCGAGATCGAGGCGAACGATTTCGATCGGCTCGTCTCCTTCGTCCGCAAAGAAAAGATCGATCTCACGGTGATTGGCCCCGAAGAGCCTCTGTCGCTCGGTATCGTCGATCATTTTCAGAAGTTGGGGCTGCGCATTTTCGGGCCGACCAAAACGGCGGCGCAGTTGGAATCGAGCAAGGTGTTCGCCAAAACGCTGATGCGTCACGCTGACGTGCCCACCGCCGATTTTCGCATCTTCGATCATCCCGAACATGCCCGCCGCTACATCGGCACGCGAGATTACCCCCTGGTGGTCAAAGCCGACGGACTGGCGGCTGGCAAGGGCGTCCTGGTCTGTTCGACGAACGAGGAAGCGTTGGCGGCCATCGACCGCGTCATGGTGCGCGAAGAGTTCGGACTCCGCGCCGGTCGGCAGGTCGTCGTCGAGAAGCGCCTCGAAGGTGAGGAACTGAGCATTCTCGCCTTGGTTTCAGGACGAACCATCCTACCGTTGCAGCCCACGCAAGATCATAAAGCTGTCTTCGACGGGGATACCGGACCGAACACCGGCGGCATGGGCGCGTATTGTCCCGCTCCGTTGGGCACGCCAGAACTGCTCGACGCCATCGACCGCGACATCTTGGTCCCCACGGTCCACGCCATGAAGCGCCGCCGACAGCCGTTTCGCGGCGTTCTTTACGCCGGTGTGATGACCACCAATCAAGGTCCGCGCGTCTTGGAATATAATTGCCGATTCGGCGATCCGGAAACGCAGCCATTGCTCATGCGGCTGCGCACCGATCTACTCGATCTCTTGGAGGCAGTGGTGGACGAACGACTGGATACCTTCGACGGGAAGTTGGAGTGGGACGAGCGGCCGGCGGTGTGCGTGGTGATGGCCAGCGGGGGCTACCCCGGCAACTACGTCAAGAGGCTGCCGATTCGGGGTTTGTACGAGGCGTCGAAATTGCCCGACGTAAAGGTCTTTCACGCCGGCACGATCCGCGAAGGCGACCGCGTCCTGACCGACGGCGGCCGGGTCCTCGGCGTCACCGCTCTGGGAGATACCCTCGCGGACGCTAAGCGCCGCGCCTACGAAGCCGTCGCACTCATCCAATTCCGCGACGCCCACTACCGCCGCGACATCGCCGACAAAGCACTCCGCCCGCTTCCGTCCCCTTCGGAACACTCTTCTCAGCCTATAGAGTAATCGGGACTTTCAATGTCTTTAATCGTATATAAGTGCAAAGAATCTACGCAAGTCTTCGTCCAGTTCGGGATGTCGTTGCAGCAGCGAGGGTAAATCGGGAACGAGACCCGTCGCCGACCACTGCGGATAGCTTGCCAAAACCTCCTGCAAGGTCAATCCATCCGCTCCGGGCCACGGAGGAGCGCCGGCGGCTTGCAAGTAGGCAAGGAGAAGTTCGTGCAGAAGGTGGCACTTCTCGGATGAATCACGTCCTGCATCCATATTTCTCTCCTCGATAACCAGCGGCGATGCCGGTTTTTCACACCGTCCACACGGCGAGACAACGCAAGAGAACGAGCAGGTAACGATGCAGCCATCGCACCCATCCCGATTCCGTCTCGCCACTTCTATTTTCCGTCGTCCATCCATTTCGAGTCTTTGCGATGCGTACGAACATTTTACACCCTTGCGATTAATGCGAGTTCGAGTGAGGGAACTCGGGCTGCTCGACACAAGAACTGCAGTTCGAGGCCCTTGAAGGGGAGATGACCGAACGCCAAGACGAGGGGCCAAAAAAAGAAATAGATGCACCGTGTCCCCTTCGGAGCGCAGTTGGTCATTTACTCGATAGCTGAAAGCGTTATAATTGCGGCACCTTTCGTTCCCTAACGCATTTGTGGGAGGTGCCAAGCCGATGTCGTCCGATGGCTCCGTCACGCGCTGGCTCGCACCATTGCAAGCCGGCGACCCAGCCGCGGTTCAAGAACTGTGGCAGCGTTACTTTCTGCGCTTGGTGGGTTTGGCTCGCAAAAAAATGCGCGGAGCCTCGCGCCGAGTTGCCGACGAAGAAGACGTCGCGCTCAGCGCGTTCGATAGTTTCTGTCGCAACGCCGCTCAAGGCCGATTTCCACAGCTACTCGATCGGGATAGCTTGTGGCATCTGTTGGTATTGCTCACCGCGCGTAAGGCATCGCACCATCGGCGCGATGAAAGCCGGCTCAAACGCGGGGGCGGAGTGACGATCCAGCACGAAACTCCAGACGATTCCGACGAATCCTTGTTGGTGGAACAGTTCCTCAGCCGCGAACCGACCCCAGAGTTCGCCGCACAGGTGGCGGAAGATTATCAGATGCTCCTGCGCAAGTTGAACGATGCCGAACTGGAAGCGGTGGCGCTGGCACGCATGGAAGGCTACAGCATTGAGGAGATTGCCGTCCGGCTTGGCTACGCGCCGCGTTCGATCAAGCGCAAACTGCGATTGATACGCGACATTTGGGGAAAGGTATTGGAAACATGATCGATTCCGCAAATCAAGTTGACGACGAATTGCCGCCGACGGTTGGCCGCAGCGTCGATCGCATCTGCAATCAATTCGAGCGCGCCTGGCGCGAGGGGCCGCCGCCGCGGATAGAAGACTTTCTCTCGAACGATTCCGAGGTCGAACGCGCCGCTTTGTTGCGCGAATTGATCCTGCTCGATCTCGACTATCGACGGCAACGCGACGAGCGCACCGCGGCGGAAGACTACCCGTTCCCAGAGGTGGATCCCGCCTGGTTGGCCGTCGCGGTAGCGAAACCCGAGGGGAATAGCGACAATCTCGGCGAAACCTGGGACACGCGCGCAACAACACTGGAGTTGCCGAACCTGTGCGGTCTCCGCATTGGCGATTATGAGCTGGACGGCAGAATCTCTCACGGCGCGATGGGCGTGGTTTACAAAGCGAGGCAATTGAGCCTCAATCGCCCGGTGGCGGTAAAGATGATTCTGAAAGGCCCGCTGGCATCTCTTCTTGAGCTTAGGCGCTTCCGGAACGAGGCGGAGAACACGGCCAGCCTCGACCACCCGAACATCGTACCCATCTACGAAGTCGGCAGCCACGAGGGGCAACCATATTTCAGCATGAAGTACATTGAGGGCGGTCACCTTGGCCGACATCTGAAGAGGCTGGAAAACGATCCGAAGGCGGCGGCGCGATTACTGGTGAAGGTGGCGCGGGCGGTGCATTACGCCCATCAACGCGGCATCCTTCACCGCGATCTGAAACCGGCCAACATTCTCATCGACACGGAGGGGCAGCCCCACGTTACCGATTTCGGCTTGGCGTGTCGGCTGACCAGCGAGTCGGGTGCGACCGAATCGGGAGCTTTGCTCGGGACGCCGAGCTACATGGCACCCGAACAGGCCGCCGGTCGAAGCAGAAGCCTTACCACTGCGGCGGACGTATACGGACTTGGCGCGGTTTTGTACGAGTGCCTCACCGGCCGTCCTCCTTTCAAGGGCGATACGCCGATGCAGACGCTTCAGCAGGTCCTCGCCGACGAGCCGACGCCTCCGCGGCGCTTGCGACCGAGCGTACCGCGCGATTTGGAAATTATTTGTCTTAAATGTCTTCATAAGGAACCGGAACGCCGCTACGAATCGGCTCAAGCCTTGGCGGAGGATCTCGATCGCTATCTATCCGGCGCACCGATTCGAGCTAGGCGAGTAGGATCGGCCGAACGCCTTGTTCGTTGGATACGACTGCATCCCGCCGCCGCGGCGCTGGTCGTCGTCAGCACCCTGGCGTTTATGGCTCTGGTCGGCTTCTCCGTCGCCCAGTCCTACAACTCCCAACTTAAGGAAGCCAACGTCCAACTCAACGAAGTCAATACCAAATTAGGGACGACGAAGGCCAATCTGGAGGATGCCAACGGCAAACTGGAGGAAAAATCTGACGAATTGAAGAAGAGCCTGGCCGAAGTGCGAGCCGAGCGAGCCAAGGCTCGGCGCTATTTCTATGCCGCCCAGATGGCCTTGGTCGAGCGCGCGCGGCAAGAAGGTCAAACGGGAAAGTTGGTTCAGCTGCTCCGCAGCGTCATTCCGGTGAGTGAGGACGAAGAAGACCCGCGCGGCTTCGAATGGTATCACCTGTGGCGTCGGTATCACGGCGAAGATTCGCGGTTGCACGGACACATAGGAGCGGTCACCGCTATCGCCTTCGGCCCCAACGAGCGCCTGCTCGCTTCAGGCGGCACAGATGGGAAGGTATGCCTGTGGGACACATTCACGGGCAAGCGGATTCACGTCTTGAACGGACACGCGGGAAAGGTGAATTGTGTTGTCTTCAGCCCAGACGGCAAACGCTTGGCTTCCGGCGGTACCGATACGAATGTGATAATTTGGGATACGGAAATGGGCCGAAAACTTTATACTCTGCAAGGGCACAATGCCCCAGTGAAGGCCATCACATTCCTTGGTGATGGAAGGCGATGTTACAGCGGTTCCGAGAACATGGTAGTGCGCATATGGGATCTGGAGAGTGGGGAATCAACGGCTATCCAGCTGGCGGCAGGAGATAGGGTCCTCCATTATCAAGCTCTAAACACGACAATGCACCGAATGGTCTGGAATGCAATGTCGGATGATAGGAAGAGAACTCTGACCGCGGTGTGCTTGGATTTGGGGAAAGAACCGCTTTACAAAAGCTGGGCAGACATCTCAGCGGGCCTGGCGATCAGTCCTGATGGTAGGTTACTCGCTTTCGGAACCAAAGGAAGTTCGAGAGAAAGGCCGCTCCTCAAGGTCTGTAACGTAAACGATGGAGCGCATCTCTTAGCTTTGAAAGGGCACTTGGACGAGATCACCTCGGTCACCATTAGCCCAGACGGCAAACGTTTGGCATCCGCCAGCGAGGATCAAACGATCAAGATCTGGGACATGAGTGCAGGCGAGGAAATATCCACGCTGCACGAGGAACAGACGGCTTTCTGCCTAGCTTTCAGCCCGGACGGCCAACGGCTCGCCTCGGGGAGTGAGGACGGAACGATCAAGCTCTGGGCACCCCCAGGGCGAGAAGCCAGGGCTTTGTCGCCCAAAGGTCCGACCCTTCACGTCTCTTTCAGCCCGGATGGCCAACGACTCGTCGGCTCCGGCAACAGGATTTTCATCTGGAATGTAAAGACTGGGAACGTTCTTCAGCGACCGACGATCAACGATAGCTCCCACTCGCAGGGATGCCGGGTAGAATGGTCTCCAGACGGCCGCTACCTCTTCGCCGGTTATCTAGGACAAGCCTGGGATGTGATAAAGGAAGAGAGTTCCGATCTTTTCAATTTCCTCTCAAGGAACGTTTCGGGCTACGGGTTCGCGTTCAGCCTGGATGGCAGACTCGTCGCCGCATGTCGAGGGAATGAGGTAAGACTTTGGGACAGGTCCAACGGTCGATGCTTAGACATTTTTCAAGATAATTCGACTTCAGGACCTTGGAAGGCGACCTGTGTGGCATTCAGTCCGGATGGACGTTTTCTCGCCGCGGGTTGGGGCCAGACAACCTCGTCAAGCCAATCAGGTCTATTGCGAGTTTGGGACGTGGCGAAAGGGCAAGATGTTTGCCGATTCGAGGGTATTCACCACGGTGTCTGGAAAGTCACTTTCAGTCCCGACGGAAAGCGTTTGGCTGTGGCTATGGGACCTCCTGGCGGAATCGGTACTCCCCCGCCTATTCCGGGTATGGTAAAGGTATGGGACACCGCTTCTTGGGGGCAGATCGCCACACTCCGCGGTCATTCCGCTTGCGTCTGGGGTCTGGCCTTCAGCCCCGATAGCCAGCGGCTTGCAGCAGCGGCTGGAGTCTACGGGACTTCTCAGGTTAAAAAGTACTCCGGTGAAGTGAAAATTTGGGATGCCGTTAGCTGGCAAGAGTTGATTACTCTTCAAGAACCCGTTGCCGGCGTTTTCGGCGTCGCCTTCAGCCCTGACGGTCGGCGTTTGGCGACGGCCAGTCAGGACGGCACGGTTAGGATCTTGGATGGAACTCCTTTGGCTGAAACGCCGGCCCGGTAAGCGAAAAGTCTGGCGTGGTGCGAAATGGCGTCGATTCATTTTTCGGTCCTTTTCGCTCCGGCGATCGAGCGCAAGCTGCAATTGATGCGTGGCATCTGGGAAAAGGAACAACAATCGTGAGCGAATCCGTACTGCCGCCGACCCTCGCCCGTCGTGTGGATCAAGTCTGCAATCGCTTCGAGATCGCCTGGCGGACTAGCTCTCCGCCGCGGATCGAGGATTTTCTGGATGCCGCGTCCGAGGCGGAACGCTCGACGGTCTTGCGCGAACTGATCTTGCTGGACATCGATTATCGCCGCCAGCGGAGCGAGACGCCTCGGACGATAGACTACCACCCGCGTTTCCCGGAACTGGACGCGATTTGGTTGGCCGACGCCATCGTCGCGGAACAAGCCGACGCCGATGCGGACGCGACCGTGGATGGCGCTGTCACGGCCATTGTGCTGCTGGAGATGTGCGGCCGCTGCATCGGCGATTACGAACTAGAAAGCGAGATCGCGCGGGGTGCCATGGGCGTGGTGTACAAGGCACGGCAGCAGAGCCTGGGCCGCGTCGTGGCGGTGAAGATGATCCTGGCGGGACAGCTGGCCTCGCCCTCCGAGTTGCAACGCTTTCACAGCGAAGCGGAGAACGTGGCTAATCTGGATCATCCGAACATCGTGCCCATCTACGAGGTCGGCAGCCACGACGGTCAACCGTATTTCAGCATGAAGCTGATCGAGGGCGGACATCTCGGCCAACGAATGAAGGATTTCACGAACGATCCAAAGGCGGCGGCGCGTTTGCTGGCGACGGTGGCGCGGGCGGTGCATTACGCGCATCAACACGGCATTTTGCACCGCGATTTGAAGCCGGCCAACATTCTGCTCGACGCCGAGGGGCAGCCGCATGTCACCGACTTCGGCTTGGCCAAGCGCATTGAGGGCGGCGCAGGCCAGACGCAATCGGGTGCCATCGTCGGCACGCCGAACTACATGGCACCGGAGCAAGCGGCGGGTAAGAATCGCGGACTGACCACATCGGCGGACGTGTACGCTCTAGGAGCGATCCTCTATGAGTTGTTGACGGGTCGGCCACCCTTCAAGGCGGCGACGATGCTCGACACGCTCGTCCAGGTTCTGCACAACGAGCCGAAACCGCCGCGTCAGCTGGAGCCGAAGTCGCCGCGCGATCTGGAGACGATCTGTCTGAAGTGTCTGCGCAAGGAGCCAAACCAGCGTTACGCCAGCGCCGCGGCTTTGGCCGACGATCTGCAACGCTACATCGACGGCCAGCCGATCAAGGGGCGGTCCGTGCGGCTAGTCGAGCGCGCCTGGCGTTGGGGTCGGCGCAATCCGGGCTGGGCGGCGATGCTGGCGACGACGTTTGGACTTCTGCTGGCGATCGTCGTCGTTTGGATAATGCGAACCTGGGAACTGGATGCCGCGTTGCGAGAGTCCGACGCAGCGGGGAAGCGCGCGGAAGAGGGAGAACGCCACGCCAACGAGAACCTGTGGGTTTCCCTGCTGACGGAGGCGGAGTCGCGTCGGCTCAGCCGGCGGAAGGGACAGCGCTTCGCCAGCCTAGAGGCGATTCGCAAGGCGATGGCCTTGCCGGTGCCGCCGGGGCGGTCGGTGGTGGAGTTGCGGAACGCGGCCATCGCCTGCCTGGTGCTGCCCGATGTCGAAACATTGCGCGAGTGGGAGGGCTTCCCTTCTGGGACGAATTCGGTCCTCTTCGATCAGCAACTCCAACGCTACACCCGCCTCGATAAGGACGGCAACGTCAGCCTGCGGAGGGTGGAGGACGATAGCGAAATCGACAGGCTTGAGGGTTCCTGTCCCGTCGCCTGGGGTGACCTTGCCTTCAGTCCCGATGGTCGCTTTTTGTCACATCGCTGTAAGGACGGCCGCCTCAAGATGTGGAGGCTCGACGTACCCCAGCCGTTTGTGGCCTGGACGGCCGACACCGGAGCCCCTTACTCATTGACGGTCTCCTTTTCGGGAGATAGCCGCCACTTCGCCATCGGACACGTTGACGCCTCCGTCAGCATCTACGATACCGCGACCGGGGAGGAATTCCGCAAATGGCGACCGGGCTTTCGTGCCGAGAGGCTGGCGTTCCGTCCCGGTCAACCTCACCTGGCCGTCGTTGGTGGAAGCAGCGTTCGCGTTCTCGACGTCGAGAGCGGAAAGGTACTGGCCGAACTGCCGCACCCCAACTCGATTTACTGGATCGACTGGCACCCCCAGGGCGACTTGCTCGCGACCACCTGTAACGACTGGAAAATCCGCTTCTGGGATGTGTCCAAGCAGAAGCTGGTGCTGCCGCCCTTGGAAGGCCATCAGGCGTTCGGAATCATAGTCGCATTCAACCGGGCTGGGGACCGTCTGTCCAGCAACGACTGGGGCGGTCTCTGGCGGCTCTGGGACAGCCGAACCGGCCGGCTCCTGCTCTCCACGCCAAGCTGGGCTGTTGGTACAGTGTCGGGGAAATTGGCTGGGAAAATCAGAACCGACGACGCCCTCTTCGCCGTGGAGTCTTCCGACACCAAATTGCGCCTCCTCCACATCGCTCTCGGCCGCGAACTGCGCACGCTGACCGCCTTGGAGGGTTCCCCCAGCCGTCGGTATTACCACGACGCCCAATCCAGCCCGGACGGCCGATTCCTGGTCGTCTGTTCCATGGACCGCGTTGCCATCGTGGATTGGGCCAACGGCTCGGAGGTTGGCTGGATTAATCTCCACTCAACCTCGGCTCTGACTTTCGAGCCTTCCGGCGCGCTGCTGACATCCGGTCCCAACGGTTTGCTTCGCTGGCCGACCCGGTTTGAGACAGCGACCGGACTCCTGCGCCTCGGTCCCCCGCAGCCGCTCAATCAGTTCAGCAACACGGACATTCACGGCGGCAGCGCGGACGGACAAGTCCTCGCTGTTCCCAACTATAATCGAGGTGCTATCGTGCTGCACCGTCCCGACCGCCGTGTGGTACTTGGGCCGAGAGAAGACGTACGCTGTTGCGCGGTTAGCCCCGATGGTCGCTGGGTCGCAACAGGAAATCACGGGAATCAGCAAGGGATTGGCGCAACTGTATGGAACGCCCAGACCGGGGAGCTGGGCAAGGATTTTCACATCGGCGGCATGTGCAAGGTTGGATTCAGCCCGGACGGTCGTTGGCTGATTACCAGCGGCGGCGAGTATAGGCTCTGGAAGGTGGGAACCTGGGAGCAAGGGCCGCCCATCCTCACGGCCAACCCTGGCATCGGCGGTGGGTTCGCCTTTGCTCCCGACGGCAAGGTTCTGGCTATCTCCGGCGAGACCAGTCAGATCCGGCTGGTGGATCTGGAGAGCGGCATCGAGATCGCCCAGCTGACGGTGTCCGATCAGACCCGCCTCGATCCGCATTGCTTCTCTCCCGATGGCTCCCAGCTGGTCGCCCTTGGGGTAGAGGACCACATCCTGTATATCTGGGATCTCCGCGCTATCCGCGTGTTGTTGAAGGAACTCGGGCTGGATTGGGACCGGCCCGACTATCCGCCCGCTCCGCCTCCTCCTACCAAACCGCTGCGCGTCGAGGTGGACATGAACTTCCCTGCTCCTCCGAAGCCAGTCTTTCCTCGCCCCGTGGTCCTCCCTCGCCCCGTTAGCGAAGGTTGGCATCGAGTACCCGGCATCGCCGGCAACGCCGGCAAGGCACTTGAACTGGGGCTGCCGCGCGGCCCCGTAGCGCAAGTGATTTTCAGCCCCGATGGCAAGCGCCTCGCTGTGATGCTCGGCCAGATCCTGATCTACGATGCCGACGGCGGGAAAAAGATGCAAAGCTTCCCCGCCGATCCAAAGCGTTGCCGCGTCGCCTTCAGTCCGGACGGCCAGCGATTGGCCGCACCGGATCGCGTGTGGGATGTGGCGACGGGTCGAGAGTTGGCCGTCTTCAAGGGAGAGTTGAGCAGCGGCTACGGCGCGGGCTACGAGGTGGCCTACAGCCCGGACGGCAAACGGCTGGCGTCCACCTGCGGCAGCCAGGAAATCAAGATTTGGGATGCTCAGAGCGGCGAACAATTGCTTACACTGCACGGGCACGCCAATCACATCTACACCGTCGTGTTTCGACCGGACGGCAAGCAATTGGCATCCAGCGGCGAGGCGGGTGTCGTCAAGATCTGGGACGCGGCCACGGGGCGCGAGATCCGCACGCTGCCGCAAAATGCCGACCCCATCTACAAGCTGGCCTATAGCCCAGACGGCAAACGACTGGCAGCGGCTTGCGGTAGTTGGCGCGACGGCAAGAAAGCCGGCGAAGTGAAAGTCTGGGATGCGGACAGCGGCAAAGAACTGTTGAACTTGAAAGGGCACAGTGAGGCGGTCTGGAGCCTGGCGTTCAGTCCGGATGGTCGCCGTTTGGCATCGGGCAGTGGGATTCACACGGGAACGGATCAGACGACGCGCGGGCAAGTAAAGATCTGGGATGCGGTGACTGGCAAGGAGTTGATGACTCTGCCGGGGACGACGGGCCGTATCCTTGGCGTGGCCTTCAGCCCCAACGGTGAACGTCTGGCGGCCGCCTGCGAACGTGGTGTGATCGTCTGGGAGGTTCCACGGAAGAGCGACGATAGCGGGCGGACGGAGGCGACGCCACGCTGAAGCGCGGAAGACGGGGCACCTCGATCGTGTTAACATCGTTCCTGTTCGTGCGGTCGGCTGTTACACTTAAAGCGTATGCGAGGGAAGGTGGCCAATCCCTCGCCGAGGCTTCGATCCCGTGAGGAACTCTCTAAGCGCGGTAATAGAAAAAAAGTTATACGTCAAGATATGGTGGCAAGCGACGCCGACGGCCGTTACTTCGGGTCCGCCCAGCGTGTAAGGTATTCCGTATGAAAGCTATTTTGAAGATACTTTTTTTCGCCGTATTGAGTTTGGCATCGGCGGCGGAGCCGCGAGAACATCGAAATCAATGGACCAAGCTGGCCGGGGGCAAGATCGAGGGCATGCGTTTCGATTTTCCTTTGGTATATGAGCCGACGCTGCGACGATTTATGATCCTGGGCGGACGCGCGCATTGGGCGCAGTACGCCAAGCCGCGCGCCTATGACGACTTGGCTCTCGATGCGGCCGAGGGGAAGTGGGAGAACTGGTTTCCGCGCGGCAAGGATTGGGGGCCGAGGTTTGGTCCCTGTTCGCCGCCGCGTTTTCGGAATGAAATCTTCGACCTCAAGGACGTGGAGAACAACGTCCGGCCCAACTGGACGGTGTACGGCAACGGCTTCTCGCTGGGCCAAAAGTACGATTACGACACGGACAGCAAGCAATTCGTCTTCTATGCGGGTGGTCGTACTTTTCGCTACGATCCCGCCGAACGGCAATGGAAGGATCTGAATCCGCCGACCGATCCGGAGAAAAAGCTGGGCGGAAATCTGCTCTGGGGTTCGATGTGCTACGACGGGCACAATAAACAATTTGTCCTGTTCGGCGGCGGCAACATCCAAACCGAACGCGGCGACGCCGGTACCTGGACGTATACGCCGTCAACCAATACCTGGAGGCAATTGCAAATCGACAAGCAGCCGCCGCCGCGAGCCAATTCGCGCCTCGCCTACGACCCCATCGCCAAGAAAGTCGTTCTGTTCGGCGGCGATCAACTCGATCAACTGATCGCGGATACCTGGACATTCGATGTCGTGACGGGCAAGTGGGAAGAAGGGAAACCGGCGCGTTGCCCCTCGCCGCGCGCCGGCCATGCGATGCTGTGGCTG
>JAKBCS010000099.1 GCA_021807595.1 Planctomycetota bacterium
ATGGGCATGGGCGGCGGCATGATGAGCATGGGTGGCGGCATGATGGGTATGGGCGGCGGCATGATGAGCATGGGTGGCGGCATGATGGGTATGGGTGGCGGCATGATGAGCATGGGTGGCGGCATGATGGGCATGGGCGGCGGCATGATGGGCATGGGCGGCATGGGCATGGGCGGCATGGGCATGGGCGGCATGGGCATGGGCGGCATGGGCATGGGTGGAATGGGCATGGGTGGAATGGGCATGGGTGGATTCGCCGGCAAGGGCATGGGCGGATTCAACGGTAAGAAAGCCCTCTAAACGCTCTCTCCGTTTTGCTCTGCGGGGTTCGCGGTCGTTTCGATTGCGAACCCCGTTTCGTTTGAATCTACCGCTTTTAGGCTGAATCCATGAATGAACCCCTCTCTCTCTTCACCAGGCGACAAAGGGTTCTCTTGGGGACGGCGATGCTGTTCGCCACAGTCTTTCCGACCGTCGCCGCTTGGAGTTACTTCCTCGCATTGGCCAATTCGGCAGCTTCGAGCAACATCTGGCAACAAATCGCCTATGTCGGCGGCAAAATCGTTCAATTTGCCTTTCCCCTTGTCTTGGTCCTGCTGTTCGGAAGACTTCCGTACCCTCGCGTTCGCGGTTACGATTTCCCAAGCTGGCGCATCGGACTGGCCTTTGGGACGATCGTGTTGGCTCTCATGCTCGGTCTGCATTTCGGCGGGCTGCGCGGCTCGCGAATGTTGGCCCAAACGCCGGATCGATTGCGAGAAAAACTACTCGAAGTCAACATGGCGTCGCCGGCGCGCTATCTCTTCTTGGCGGTCTTCATCGTGGTCGTTCACTCGTTCCTGGAGGAATACTATTGGCGCTGGTTCGTATTCGGATATTTGCGATACACGATGAAGATGATACCGGCCATCGTCCTCTCGAGTTTGGCGTTCGCGGCGCATCATGTCATCGTCTTGTATGTCTATCTGCCTGGAAAGTTCTGGTCGGCGGCGGTACCGTTGTCGATTGCCATCGCGATCGGCGGATCCGTGTGGGCATGGTTGTACGAACGCGGCGGGAAGCTCGGCCCGCCGTGGTTGAGTCATCTCTTGGCCGATACCGGCATCTTCGTCATCGGTTGGGATCTGATGTGGCCGATGTATTGAGAGTCGATAACCCCGTCGGAGCGTAAAGCGAACGAGAGAGCATGCAGTCCGATCCCTCGTTTACGCTTCACGCTCCAAGCCCTGTTACTCGTCGGCGAGGAGAAAATCGCCGGCGTCAAAAGACGAGGATTTCGTCGGCGAACGGTTCGCTTTCGGACGCTCGAGTCCCGCTTTCTCCAACAGCGATTGGCTCATGATGTCCTCTTCCACCACCTCATCCAAGGCGCGGCGGTCGGCGGGCAATTCGTATTCGATGCGGTACTTGCGTTTGCCGATGGTGATCTCATCGCGCGGATGCAACAGCTTCTCCTGAACGCGGATACCGTTGACCTTAACTCCGTTGGTACTGTTCAGGTCGCGGATGTACCAGTACCCGTTGCGAAACATCAGCTTGGCGTGTTGGCCGGAGATGTTGGGAAAACGCAAGGGAATATCGCAAGAGTCGCGGCGACCGAGCGTCAGAATCTCGCGGATAAGCGGAATGGAATCGCCTCCCAGAATGGGCTGCAATTCCCCATGTACTTCGTACTTCATCGCTGCCTCGCTACGAAGGATGTGATGGGGCACTCCCATGATGGTTTTATTATATCTCACCGAGAGTCGGCGCGTAGGAAAAAAACGAGGTCGATTCTCGGATTGCTCGCAATCCCCTTCACTTCCCGGCAGGATCGGACGGCCCCTGCCAGCGCGGGAATAGATCGGGGTCGAGAATGATGTCGAGCAAGTCCAAGGCTCGATTGACGGTCTGATCGACGATGGCTTCCACCGTGGCGGGGCGATGATAGAACGCCGGTACCGGCGGCATCACAACCGCTCCCAACTCGGCGACCTGCGCCAGTAAGCGAAGGTGGCCCAAATGAAGCGGAGTCTCTCGGACGAGAAGGATCAGTGGGCGTCGCTCCTTCAGGGTTACGTCGGCGGCACGCAGGAGCAGGTTATCCGAATACGACGTGGCAATGCCGGAGACGGTCTTGATCGAGCAGGGCGCGACGATCATCCCCGACGTTCGGAACGATCCCGAAGCGATGGCTGCCGCGATGTCGCCCGGACGATACACACGGTCGGCCAACCCCTCGATCCGCTCGATCGATAGGTCCGTCTCCAGGGCGATGGTCCGTCGTGCCGCCGAAGTGAGAATCAGGTGGGTCTCGACCTCCTCCACGCCGTGCAAGACTTCCAACAGTCGAACGCCGTAAATCACCCCGCTGGCACCTGAAATACCGACGACAATACGCTTCACATCCGCCCCCCGTCTCGTTTGGCTCTCGATTGGATCAGGTTCGGCACGTCACCGTGGGGTAGACGACTCCACAACTCTATCATTATGGTAGCCGCAAGGACATGGCACGGGCGAACGGCCGTCAACCGCCTCGTCGATCCCTGGAAGCGGGAAAAAATGGACGACATCGTTCTGATGCCGCGCGGGGCGATGGCGGCGGAAGGCAAGGTCGGCCTGATGATAAACGTGCGGCAAACCGATCTACCGGCCGTGTTGACGATCCTGCCCGCCCTGGAAAACCCAACCATCTCGTCCTCATCGGATTCGGAGTGGTGGCGGTGAACACGATTCTCGAAGAGAGCGTGGTGCGGCATATCGTACCCAAACTCAAGCAGGCCGGAGCGTGCGGCATCGTGGAGTATCCGCCGAGGATTGCTTTGGGTTTTTGGGGGCATGTATCAATTTGGCACATGGTCCAACCAATCCGATTCGGCCGGCGCTGCTACGACCGGACTCGGTTATGTATTCTCCGATTTGCCCATGACGCCGCAGTTCCGGCTGCTCAACGACTGGGCATCCGGTAGCGGCGACCTTGGCAAGGGCGATGTCAAATGGTAGAGCGAGCGCGTCGAGGCGAGGAGTCTTGCACGTTGCACACTCATTCGGGCAGGTTGCAAGATGCCGAACCGCCATGGGGGGTTCGAGAACTGCTCGATCCCCGTTGGTTTTCGATATTCGCAGATCCTTTCGACAACGGCACGCCAGATGCAACACAGTTCTCGTCTCGCGCGGCAGACCCAACGATTGATGTGGGGCCACGGATTAAAAACAATCATCGGGGGAACTTACGTCTCCCGCTCGCCGAGAGGGTAGAAGTAATGAACCTCATCGTTTGGCTTCCGGCTCTATTCCTGCTCGGTTTAGCCGCCATGGCTGCAATGTTCCTCTTTCTGGCATGTTGCGAGAAAGTTTGAGGCGAGGAGAATACCCATGATTTGGCTGACGGTTCTCGTTCTCATTTTGCTATTTATCTATCTGCTTACAGCACTATTGCGCCCGGAGTGGTTTTAAGAACTACTAACAGAATGAGCAACTGGCTCGGAGCGCAAGCGACGGGCACTCCGAGTTGTTTTCAAAAGTTAGAGATTAAAAGAGGGAAAGGCGCGTTCATGGCCGTTTGGTTTTTGCCGCTGCTCATCGTCGGCACGACAATCCTTCTATCGCTTCCGGTCGGATTCTATCTCGCCTGGATCGTGGATGGGCGCTATCGCGCTCCAGGTTGGCTGCGCTGGCTCGAACGGCGTCTCGATACCGGTGTCCAGAACTGGAAACAGTATGCACTCTCGTTGCTGCTGTTTAATACATTGATGTTCGCATTCGGTTTCATCGTCCTCGCCGCACAATCGTCCGCCCCGCTTAATCCCGACGGGAAAGGCATGCTTGCGCCGACGACGATTTTCAATACCGTCTCCTCGTTCCTCACGAACACGAATTTGCAGCACTATTCCGGCGAGGTTCACCTTTCGTACTGGAGTCAGATCGCCTTCGTCGTTTGGAATATGTTCGTGTCCGCCGCCGTCGGTTTCTGCGTTCTGGCAGCTATGACGCGCGGCTTGCGGGGCGACGAACACATGGGTAATTTCTACCTCGATATGTGGCGCGTCGTGGTCTATGTGTTTCTGCCAACGAGTTTCTTCGGAGGAGTGATCCTCATGGCCGCGGGCGTGCCGATGACATTCGACAAAGCGATCGAGGCGTTCACGCTGGAACCGGGCGCGATGGGCAAAGACGATAAGGGCGATCCGAAACGTCAACTCATTGCACGAGGTCCGGTAGCTGCGGTGCTGCCCATCAAACACTTCGGCACCAACGGCGGCGGCTTTTTCGGCGCGAACTCGGCTCACCCCTACGAGAACCCCAACGCTTGGACCAACTATTTCGAGTGCGTCAGCATCCTCATCTTCCCCTTCTCGTTGGTGGTAATGTTCGGGCGCTTACTCGGACAGATGCGCCAGGCCGCCGTCATATACGGCGTCATGCTGTCGCTGTTTGTAACCATGATCGTTTGGGCCGTTCACTTCGATACGCAACAACCCAATCCCGCCCTGAAGGGTCTGCCTGTCGATCAAGGCGAGATGGGCAATCTCGAAGGCAAGGAGTTGCGTTTCGGTACTTCAGCGGGTGCGACGTTCTCAGCGGTCACCACGGCGGTGACGTGCGGCTCGGTCAATTGCATGCACGACAGTTTGAATCCACTGGCGGGGCTGACGCCGTTGACCGGCATGTGGCTCAATTGCGTCTTCGGAGGCAAGGGCGTCGGTCTGGTCAATCTCCTCGTCTACCTCATCGTCGGCGTGTTTCTCGCCGGACTGATGGTCGGTCGCACGCCGGAGTATCTCGGCAAGAAGGTCGAGGCGCGCGAGATGAAATTGGCCATGCTCGCGCTGCTGATCCATCCGATTTTGATTCTCGGCCCCACGGGATTATTCGCGGCTCTCTCGTGGGGAACCGAGGCGACGAGCAATCCGGGACCGCATGGTTTCTCGCAGATTCTCTACGAGTTTAGCTCCGCCTCCGCGAATAACGGCTCCGGTTTCGAGGGACTTAGCGACACCTGGGGTTTCAACGATACGAAACCGGAGCCGTACCATACACGCGCTTGGGATATAGCGACGGGTTTGGTTATGCTTCTGGGGCGTTTCATTCCGATTGTCGCGCCGTTGGCGTTGGCCGGCAGTTTGGCCGCCAAGAAACGCACGCCGTTTACCTCCGGCACACTGCGCACCGATACGCTGACCTTTGGCTTCGTCCTGCTCGGCACGATTCTGTTGGTCGGCGCGCTGCTGTTCATGCCCGCCGCCGTCTTGGGGCCGGTCGCCGAGCATTTGGGACCGATACCGTTCTAATCCCTTGTCCTCGTTCCCAAGCAGAACGTGGGAACGAGAAAGCACACACGCGCCGCGGAGCATGGGTACGAGTAAGACGATTAAAAGGATACTTTATGTATCAACCGATGACGCCACCTTCTGCCGATGCCCCTGCGGACTTGAAATCATCGCGCCGCCTCAGTCGTCGCAAGGGGCTGTTTGCTCCGGATTTGTTGAAAACGGCACTCGTGCAGTCGTTTGTTATGTTGCGCCCGGACATCCAGTGGAAGAACCCCGTGATGTTCGTGGTCGAGATTGGGACTGTCTTGTCGATCCTCTACACCGTGGCCAAGGCGTTTGGATATCCCAGCGAAGCCTCACTCGGCTATCTGATCGCCCTGGATGTTTGGCTGTTTCTGACGGTGTTATTCGCCAATTTCGCCTCAGCGTTGGCGGAGGCTCGCGGTAAGGCACAGGCCGACGCGCTGCGTAAGACGCGCCAAGAAACACCCGCTTATCGTCTTTTCAAACGCGAAGATGCCCAGCACGTTTTGAACGAGTTCGACGGTTCGAGCGACGAACGGGTGGAAGAGACGGCTTCTACGCAACTGAGAGAGGGAGATTGCGTGGTAATTCGGGCGGGGCAGACGATCCCGGGCGATGGGGAGATCGTCGCCGGGGTCGCCTCGGTCGATGAGTCGGCGATCACCGGCGAGTCGGCTCCGGTCATCCGCGAGGCGGGCGGGGATCGTTCCGGCGTCACCGGCGGCACGCGCGTCTTATCCGATGGCATCGTCGTCGAGATCACGGCCCGACCGGGCAAATCGTTTCTCGACCGCATGATCGCCCTCGTCGAAGGTGCCATTCGCCAGCGCACGCCCAACGAGATTGCGCTCTCGCTGGTTTTAGCCGCGTTTACCCTGATTTTCCTCATTGTCACGGCCGCGCTCTGGCCGATGGCGCGGCACACCGAACTGTACATGCAGACCCATCTCGGCAAGGAAGTCCGCAGCCTCGGTACCGACATTCCGACGTTGATCGCGCTGTTGGTGTGCCTCATACCTACAACTATCGGCGCGTTGTTGGCGGCCATCGGCATCGCCGGCATGGATCGCGCTTTGCGAGCCAACATCCTCGCCAAGAGCGGCAAAGCGGTCGAGGTAGCCGGTGACGTGGACACCCTCTTGCTCGACAAAACCGGCACGATCACCATGGGAAATCGCCGGGCAACCCGGTTTGTGCCCTTGGGCGAGTTGTCGGCAGCGGATGTCGGAGCCTTGGCGTCGTTGGCTTCCGCAGCGGATCAAACGCCAGAGGGGAAGAGCATTGTCGAACTGCATCGACGCATGGAAGATGCCGCGCCTCTCGGCGTACTGCCGGCGGGAGCGCGCTTCATCGAGTTCACGGCGCAGACGCGCATGAGCGGCATCGACCTTCCCGATGGCCGTGTCATTCGCAAAGGCGCGGCCGACGCCGTGGCGCGCCATGTGCAACAACGAGACGGAACACTGCCGCCTCGTTTGCAAGAGCAGGTGGACGGCGTGGCCAGTCAAGGTGCGACGCCGCTGTTGGTCTGCGAGGGCAATCGCATCGCCGGCTTAGTCGTGCTGGAAGACATATTGAAACCGGGCATCAGCGAGCGTTTCGAGAGATTGCGCCGCATGGGACTGCGCACCGTCATGGTCACGGGAGACAATCCGTTGACGGCCAAGCACATAGCCGCCCAAGCCGGCGTCGATGACTACATCGCCCAGGCCACGCCGGAGGCGAAGTTAGCCTACATCCGCCAAGAACAGCAGGGCGGTAAGCTGGTGGCCATGATGGGCGACGGAACCAACGACGCACCGGCTCTGGCCCAAGCCGACGTGGGCGTGGCCATGAACAGCGGCACGCAAGCCGCCAAGGAAGCCGGCAACATGGTCGATCTCGACAGCGATCCGACCAAGCTGATCGAGGTCGTCGAGATCGGCAAACAACTCTTGATGACGCGCGGAGCGCTGACGACGTTTTCCATTGCCAACGATCTCGCCAAATACTTCGCCATTGTTCCCGCTCTGTTCGCCTCCACGCTACCGTGGCTCAAGGCCATCGATGTGATGCACTTACACTCTGCCAACTCCGCCATTCTGTCGGCTGTGATCTTTAACGCCATCGTGATTCCGCTCTTGATTCCGATTGCGCTCAAGGGAGTCAAATACCGTCCAGTAGGTGCCGACGTGCTGTTGCGCCGCAATCTTTTGATTTGGGGACTGGGTGGCGTGATCGTGCCGTTTATCGGCATCAAGCTGATCGACGTGGTGTTGTCGGTATTCGCTTAACATTTGCCACAAGCCCTTGAGCGCGGGCGACGGGCATTCTTGGTCGTCGCTCGCGCTCCGGCCTTGTCGAGACATAATCTCTCGAAGGTGATTTTATGAACGCACATATTCGCGCTAATCTGTGGCTCCTTGGAGTAACCGTTCTTCTCTGTTGTGTCTTGTATCCGCTGTCGTTGTGGGCGATTGGTCAAAGCGTCTTTCCGCATCGAGCAACGGGCAGTCTGGTAGTCGAAGACGGCAAGACGATCGGCTCAACCTCGATCGCTCAACCGTTTGTTGGCGACGAGTATTTCTGGCCGCGTCCCTCGGCGGTGTCGTATAACGCCAGCGGTTCAGGCGGTTCCAACTACGGTGCAAGCAATCCCAAGCTGCGGGCGCGAGTCGCCCAGACACTCGGACCGATTGTGAAATACGCGCAATCGAATCGACTCGTCGGCAAGGACATCGAGAGATGGTTTCAACGAGATCGCTTCCAAGGCAAACCGAACATCGTGGCACAATGGGCGGAAAAGTATCCATTTGCGGCCCAGGACTGGGTGAAAGCAGATCCCTTGAATGGCGACTATGTACGAGACTGGCAGACGGCACACACCGAAGAGGTTGAAATGTGGAGGGAGAAGAATCCGGAAATTACGGACCCAAAATCAGATGATCTTGCCGTGCCGTTTTTCGACAGTTTCTCGCGCACGTTCCCCGGAAGATGGCCTGGCACGGTCGAGGACAAGGCTGGAAGACGAATCGTGCCCGCGATGGAAGACCCAGCAATTCAAGCCAACTTTTTCGAGATGTGGCTGCAAGAACATCCGGATGTGAAATTGGAGCAAGTGCCGGCCGATTTCGTTATGGCCTCCGGCTCCGGACTCGATCCCCATATCACCCTGAAAAACGCCGAGTATCAACTCGACCGCGTGGCCGACGCCTGGTCCAAGAAGACAGGGGGAAAGCCGCAAGATGTTCGGAAGACGATCGCGATGCTCCTCCAGGAGAAATCAACCTCGCCGTTGGGTGGATGGGCCGGAGTGGAACTCGTGAATGTCTTGGAGGTGAACCGAGCTTTGCGCGATCGTGAAATGTTCTTTCGACTTCGGGAACAGGGAAGGTAGTTGGGTACACCCGGCTGCCGGCGGGGGACATTCGGGTAGGAGAGCCGATGTCCTCCGCCCTCCCTGCTCATCGATCCTTGCTCGGCCGCTCGCCTCACTTCTCACAGGCTACACACCTACGGCGAGTGGTCCGAGCATTTTGTGCAACCGCGAGGAGTTACACTACCTTCGCCTCGTGAAACGGCGCGGCGAGGAAGGAGAATAACCCATGATCTGGATCAGCACGCGGAGGCGTCGGCACGCCTTCCGATTTAGCCTTTTTCTAACGATCGTTCTAGGCGGATGGATGCCTCACTCGGTTTGGGGGGCGGACAAAAAACCTGTTCTGATCGATGTCCTTCTGCCCGCGGACGCCGTACTCGAAGTGAACGGATACAAAACCAAATCGATGGGAGAAATGCGGCGTTTCGAGTCGCCGCCCGTAGCCGAAGGGAGGCCATACGCTTATTCGCTGAAAGTTACCTGGCGGGGACAATCGTTGACTCGCCGAATTGAAGTGCAACCGGACAAGTTGAAGACGCTGGATTTTCGCGATGAACTGACTGCGTTGACCGCGCCGAAATCCAAGGGTTCCTTTTCCCTTCTCGTACCCCCGTCCCTGATGGTTCCAGCCGAGGGGAGCGCTCCGCTGCCGATACGCGTGAAGCGATTCAACTTCCCAGATGCGATTCGGGTCTCCCTTCACAATTTGCCCAAGGGCATAATTGCTTCCGACGCCGTACTCACCGATGGCCAGACCGACGTTGAAACCCTCGTCGTTGCCACCAGAGAGGCCGGGCCGGGGACAAGGCAGATCAACCTCGTGGCGGTCAGTGGTGATACGCAAGATTCCGCCACGATCGAGATCGCTCTTGTAGAGCCGACGCCCAAGGTCGATCGTTCATCGCCTCCGCGTCCGAAGGATCAAGACGACACGAATACGCTTCCAATCGAGGGGAAAACACCAACGAAATTGGTCGAAGCACCTGCCACGCTAGAACTGATTTTTCCGAACGCCATGGAACTGAGAGCTGGGCAATCGCACTTGTTGGAGATACGGATGAAGACCGCGAACGCTACTCCGCTCGCGGTCTCGCCGACCGTTACAATGGATGCGGGCGGGATTCCCCTTCGCACCGTTCTTTGGACCTCGTCCTTCAAACCCGACAAACCCGTCTGCACGATTGGCCTCGCCATCTCCGTCGACAAGGCTTGCACCCCCGGCGAGTTCGAAGCGTGCGTTCGCGTCGCAGCCGGTCGAGGCAAAGCCGAGCGCAGCATGAGACTAACGATTAAAAAATGAACGCGCGGTGGATGACAGGACCGACCTCGACGCGGCATCGTTGATGGAGCGATATCCGTGAATCGCCACGCGCTTGAGCATCGCCATGAATCACCCACTTACTTCGATTCAAGCACGACCGGCATTGGTTATCCGGCGATTCCTTCCTGCCGAACCGAGGTGTCCGAGCGTTCGATTCGTGTGAAAACGTTTGACTCGACCCATACGGGTTGGGATGATGGAGTGTTGTTTCCCGGAATGAGTTCATCTGCAACGCTCTCGAATCTGGACGCGTTGAGAGGCGCGGGAGGATCTGCCATGCGATTGCGCATCGGATATTGGCGAACGGGGCTGTTCTTGGTTGTTGTTCCCCTTTTCGTCGGAATCGGATCGGCTGCCAACAAGACGCCGACCGGCAAGACCCAGGAGAAGCCGAGGGCGGTCGCCACGAAGCCTGCCCCGGTTCTCAAGCCGGGGAATCCTACCGCGCATGGCCTCCGTGCGACCGACCTCGAAGCGCTGCGGGCCATCCTCCAGAACGCGGTGGATGACAAGACCGTGCCAGGTATCGCTCTGTTGCTCGCTCATAAGGGCGAGGTCGTCTTTAAGGAGGCATTCGGCGATCTCAAGGTCGATCGACCGGCGAGGTTGGCCTCCGATAGCAAGCCGATCTCGGCAACCGTGGTGATGGTCGTGGTGGACCAGGGAAAAATGCGCCTGGACGATCCGGTGACGAAATTTATACCGGAGTTTAAGGCTACGAAAGTCGAAAAGGCGACTGTGCGCCAGTTGCTCTGCCACGGTGCAGGCATCGGCGATGAGTTCTCCGGAGGCTGGCCGCGGGCCAACACCTTGGCCGAGTTCGCCGCTGCCGTGGCAACTCAGGGTAGGCTACAGGCTCCGGGCCAATACCGCTATAGCACCGTGGGCATCGACCTGGCGTGTCGCTGTGCCGAGAAGGCGGCGGCCAAGCCTTTCGAGGCGTTGTTGCGCGAACACCTTTGCGAGCCATTGGGATTGAAGAACACGCGCTTCGCGCGCGGCGGCGAAGCCAAGGCGGTGCCGAAGGAAGCACGCGAACGCGGCGAGGGACGCTATGTCAGCGGCGGGAGCGGCTTGTCGGCATCCCTGGAAGACATGGCCGCGTTTTATCAAATGCACCTCAACGGCGGCCGCTACGGAGACAAACAGATCCTCAGTCGCAAGATGGTCACCGAGATGCACCGCAATCAAGTGGCCGTTTCGCGTGGAGCAAGCTACGGGCTGGGCTTCGGCCTCTTCGGACCCACTCGGGACGGCGTATCGCGGATTTTCCAACACGGAGGCGCGCTCGGCACCTATTGTTGGGCCGACGAAAACCGTCATCTGGTGGCTATATTCTTCAGCCAGGCGGGATTACAGAAAGCGGGGCCGGTTCTGAAGGCCGTGCAGAAGAAGGTGTACGAAGTCGTTCCCCCGCAGCGATAAATCCCTTTAACCCACCGATCCGCAGTGCCAGCGAGCAAGAGTTCTGCCAGCGCTGTGGGCAGTATCTGCTTTCTCTTTCGTTCCCGTTCCGAGGCCGGGTACGCGCGGCTAATACTGGTAGGTCGCCGCCCGTGCCACGCTTTCAATAGCGATGGCCGTCAGTGCCGCGCCGTAATCGAGGTCGATGTTCGCCATTGTATCGTGGGTGTCGTGGTAGCCGGTGCGGTTGATGTCGTAGTTCTCCATGAACAACACCACGGGGACGCCAGCATCGGAGAAGATCTGGCCGTCGGTGTTGTAGAGCGTGCTGCGCGGATTTTGTGGAAGACGCAACTCGCCCCGCAGGGGGAGATGAGCGGCTGTGGCGGGGATGTGGCTGCCGTCGGGACTCCGTTGACCTCGTCCCAGCCCTCGGCGCGGCGCGTGCCGGTTGAGGCGTTCGCACGTCGCGTTCCAGGCTTCGTTGGCCCAATGCGCCTGTTCGGCCAGCCAAAGCGAACGCCGACCCGTGCCGGGAGAGATTTGAAATACGTCCGGCTCCTTGTCGTTGTTGTGGGCCACCATGTCCAGGACGTAGACTCCTTGAATGTGCGTTTTCGACAGATCTCGGAAGCGTTTGTTCTCCAAACGCATTTTGAGTCGGCCTTCAACGAGGAGTTGCGTCAGATGCCGCGCGCCCAGACAGTCGGCGGGAAACTCTTCGCCAGTGAGATGAATGAGCCACACGTCGCATCCGAGTTCTCGCTTTCGGCTCATGTCCAAGAAGATGGGCGCAGCCTGCATGAGCGCGACCGTGGCCGAATGGTTGTCGTCGGCCCCTGCCGCAGCCAGACGTGCACCGGTGCCGCCGTAATTCGGATCGTAGCGATCCAACATGTAGGCGGTGTCGTAGTGATCGGCCATAATCACGGCGCGGCTGCGATCGCGTCCGGGGATAACGACGATCAGATCGCGCTCGTGCAGCACCTTTTCCTGATTCTTCAACCAGCCGTCCATCCAGGGAAAATCGAAATCCGTGCGCCAATGGAAGGGAATGTCGCCGACCAGCGCTTTGCCTCCGAGTCCCGCCTTGGCGACTGCGCGACGATAATACTTGAGGAGATAATCGCCCAGCGGTTCGAGATCGCGCGCCCGATGGTCGAGCAGCTTTTCGGTCGGTATGTCGCGGATATAGTCGGCGTTGCACTTGTTGATGAATCGTCCTTCGGAGAGAAAAGCGATCTGCTTCCAGTAGTTTACTTCAAAGCTGCGCCGAGTCGTGAACGAGAAGGTGCGATTCTCCGGCACGGGCGGATCGGCTTCGGTTGCCGGTTCCAGACAGTTCTCTAGTCTCTCGATAAGCCGTTGGCCGCGCGGCGGATCGATCGATCGCCCCGGCAACGTACCCAACCAAGTCTCCAAGGAATGCTCCGCCTCAGGGAGCAATAGTTGCCGCGCCAGCGAACGGGGCATCGACTTCTCGCCGCGCAGATGCCAGGCATCGAGCAAGAGTCGGACGTTCAGAGCCGTTTGGCGATACCGATGATCCGTATTGTGCTGAAAGAGATCGAGCGTCTCCAGGTATTCCTCGCGGTGCAAAAGGCGTGGCCACAACTCGACCGGATGGGCCAGGTCCGGCTTATCGGCGCGATACGCCGTCAGATAGCCCAGCGGGGCATCCGGCAACAGGGCCGGCTTGTTCTGGGCGCGATTCCGATAGGCCACGAGGGGGCGATGCCATAGGATCTCGTGTCGGCCCACGCGCATGGGAGGGAAGTGAAAGCGATAGCCGAACAAGCCGCCTTGGCGCACGTACTCGGCGACATGGAGAATGTCTTCGCGGCCGGCGAGCGGGCCATCGAGCAAAAGCCGATGATCGCGCGTCCACAGTTGCACGTTGCGGGCCATCGGCTTGCCGTAGAGTCCGATGTCTCGCTCCTCGGTACTGAACAGGACGTGCAACAATTTGTCCTCACCGTCGCGGCGTTCCTTGGCGACGGTCGCCGTCAATTCGTCTTCGTGGCGATGCAGCTTCGCCCAACGATGGGTGCGGAGATAGGTGTTGCGCAGTGTCAGTTGCGGGTCGTCGGGCGGCGCTTCGTCGGGGTGCGGTTCGTGAAGCCAACCGGATTGCGGGATGCGCAGTCCGTATACGTCTTCGCGGCGAGGAAAAACGTTCTGAAGGGGAATCTGGGCGGCGTAGGGGAATTGATGCTGCAATTGATGGTAGCCGGGCACGCCCCAGAACAGCAGACTCGCCGGGGAGGGCAACAGATGCAACTGCTCGGCGAGGTACGCTTGTTGAATGTTGGGTGGCAGCGTGGCGAATGGGCGAAACGTCAGCAGGAAGCGAACGGCGCGCACCGGCTGATTCTTGGCCCAAAGGTACGGCGTGGTCCACGATGGCAACGGTTCTTCGCGCCAGTGCGGCCAGGCGCGATGATTCCCCATCGGCAAGATGCGAAAGCCGGCTTTGCGGAGATCGGTCAATTCCTCCAGGGGCAAATCGTAGACGGTGTGCAAGAGGCGGCGGATGAAGTTCTCGCCCAGTTCGGAGGGAGCCGAACGTCGCGGAGCGGTGAAGAAGCTGCGCCAGAAGGCACGAGCCGGTCCTTGCTCGCTGGAGCCGAAAAACGTCCAACGCAAACGTCCTTTATCGTCCAGCGTTTTCGATAGCGCCAACGGCAAGAGCGTGACATAGCGTTCGTGCGCCAGTGGCCCCTTGTGCAGCAGCGCCGGTGGCCAAGCCGGATTGCCGGCGAGTTTGGTGCGCGAGAAGCCGTGAGCCGGCCGACCGTGCGCCAGTTCGACCAAGCCGTGGACGATGATCTCGGCCAGATGAGCCAGACCCGGTCGAAGTTGCCTTGCCTCTTCCCATTCGCCGACCGGCCAGACGTTGGGATCGTCGGTGAACCTGGCGACGAGGGACGGCGGTTCGACTTCGTAACCGAGATAGGGTTTGAATGCCTCATAAGGCGGAGGCATGAACTCCGAATAGGCCGCGATGGGAAAGCTCCCCGGCGTTTGAAACCAGGGAGCGTCCTCGACGAATTGCTTCCATCCGGACAAGGTCATGGTATTTCGCTCACGTCTTCGCCAAGGCGGCGCGCGTCCGCTGGATTAAACCGTTATCGGGAGCGCCCGTACCCTTGAGATTGAATAGGCTCGACGCGGCATAGCGCGCCCGCCACGCTGAAGACACATGATAGTAATCTTCGAGTGCTGCGGAGCTGAATTTGTAATCGTGCGAGTCGGTCCCCTTGGCGAAGATCAGCCGCTCGGCTGTTCTCACCAGAGTTGGGAAGCGCGTCGCACCGCCTTCCAGCAGTGCCAACGTCTGTCGCGCCGCTAAAGGAATATCCTTGCCGACCGTATCGAAAATCTGCTCGACCGCTTCGCGCGGATCGGCCTTGATCTCGGCCTTCTCGAGGTTGTCGATTTTCACTTCGGCCAGCTTGCCTCGCCCCATCATCGTTTGGCGGAACATGGGCAGAAACGAAGCCGCTTGCAACATCAAAAGTCGCCGCGTTTCGTCGCTGGCAGCCGTCTGATAGGCGTAGTGCAAGGCATTGACCGAGGTGACGCAATGGATTCCGATGATGCCCGGTTGACGCATAATCAGTTCGCCCGCAGTCAAAAAGAGGCCATCCCAGATCGAATGAGGATGAATTCCATTTTTGAGCAATTCGACGACTTTGCCGCTGCCGTCTGCCGGGCTTGCCGTTCGCAGCGCGGCCAGCAAATCGCCTGTCGCCTCCGCCGACATGCGCCGCGGCCGTTTCCATAGCGAATCGATGCCCGCGAGCTGCTTGTGATTGTCGCGGAAAGGTCGGTCGGCGTCGTAATCGTTTTTGTCGGGGTTCGCGTCTTTGCCTCGGTCGAGCAGCGCGTAGGCCAACGAACGCAACACCGGCTCGGCGTGCCGCCAGCCGATGGTCTGCAAAGTGCGCCACGAGTTGGCGGTATAGATCGCCTTGTGGCAGATGTCGCGGAAGTCGCGGCAGCCGTAACGCCAAAACAGTTCGTATACCCGTTCGGCGCTGGCCGTCCGCGCCAGTACCGTCACGGCCCGATCTGCCGCTTCCTCGTCCCAATGGTCCATCGCTTCGACGAAGCGCTTCGGGGCTTCGTGCGGCGATGGCAGTTTGCTCTCCTCGACCGGAGCCATGCGCCAATCGCCTTCGCTCTTATTGCGGATCTGCGAACTCTTAAAATTGTCGATTGCCCAGAACAAGGGTAGCCAGCGCTCCTTGTCTGGAGCGCGCATGCTGGCCAGATGAGCCGAGTTGACGACGAGGACGGCGTGGAACTTGAAGCCGACCGGACGCGGTTGAATGCCGCGCACGCCGGCGAGAAATACGGCCCCGAGCAACTGTTCGTAACTGGTTCCCGAACGCACCTCGGCAACGACGCGCTCCATCAGTTTGTCGCGCGGCGTGTCTTCGATCGAACGAACGAGCGGTTCCATTTCGGAATGGAGGGGTACGAGATGTCGAGCGGCTTTGTCGTTCTCGGCGGCCGGGGCGGGCAGACCGTGCAAGAAACTGTAATCGCCGAGGGCGGCGACCGCGCCGGCTTGAAGCGAGCGCGCTACAAAACGTCTGCGATTGAGGGAGTCGAACACGAGCGGTCTCCTTCGGAAGAGAGAGGCGCGGCCTGCTGTTGCCACGCGAGGCGCTCTTGCGACCCCGCTCGCTTGAGACCTCGATAGATCCAAAAGCCGACCGAGCCGAGCAGTAGATAGGGCATTCCCACCATGAGATAGATGCTTCGATTATAGCCGCGCGCTTCGCGGAGAGGATCCTCGTCTTCCTCCGAACCGGAGGAGGCGATGGCGTCCTGTCAGGAGGGGCAGGCGTACACCGAGCGCGGCAGAGCCAATAGCACGATCAGAAACAACCCCAGCAGCCACGACGTAGCACGCATAGCGATCGATTCTCCTCTGTCGAGCGGTTCGAGGAACGAGACCTGCTGTGTCGCCCCAAGCGGCATTGTACGCCAATGTCACGGCCACGGATAGAGCCGATACAGCATCCAGTAGACGACGACGCCGGTGAGTGCCACATACAGCCAGATTGGGAGCGCCCAGCGGGCAACGGCGCGATGCCGGACGAAGCGGCCGCGCAGTGCGAGATAGGCCGTATACAATGCCAAGGGCGCAATGACCGCGGCCAACGGCGTGTGCGTCCACAACACCGACTGATAAACGACGCCCACCCACCCCGGCGGATTCGCATGGCGGGTTTGCACCGCGAACGAAGTGGTCAACCCGTGTTTGACGACGCCATGATCGTAGAGATAGGAGACCAAAAACAAAACCGACAGCCCCAGGGCCGTCACCATGCAAAGGACGTGCAAGCGGATCAGGCGCGAGCGAATGGCCGCGTAGCCCAATACGAGCAGGACGAAAGTTACGGCGTTGAGAGAGGCGTTAAAGCCGGGCAAGGGATCGCGTTCGAGAGCCGCCACTGCCTCCTTCAGTTTGTGCAACGAGTTCCGCTGCTCTTCCTCTGCTTCACGCGCGAGGGAAGCGGGCCGGCCGTCGAAATAACCGCGAATGTGACCTCGTCGATCGACGAGAACGAGCTTCGGACTGTGCATGACTTCGTTCCCAGCCGTGCGTTCTTTCCCTTCGTTCTGACGGGCCAACAGATGAAACGACTTGTCAATCAAACGATATATATCGTCTTCTTCTCCGGTTAAAAACAGCCAGCGCCCGGGGTCGGCGTGGTAGCGTTCGGCATAGGCGCGCAATTGCTCGGTGCCGTCGTACTTGGGATCGACCGTGAACGTGACCAGGCGAATGTCGGGAAAACGAGCCAAGTCGGCTTGCAGCTTCTCCATCGTCTCGCTGATTTGCGGACAGCCCATCGTGCATCGAGTGAACTCGAATGAGGCGATCCAGACCTTGCCGAGTAGATCGTTGCGGCTTACGGTGTTACCGCCTCGTTCCGTCAGGGAGAAATCGCCGACGATACCAAGATCGTCGCTTTCGGGAGCGGACGCGGTGAGGCAGAAGAGGAGTGGTAGAACGAGAAAGATGCGCCAAATCAGGGGACGGGACATGACACTTGTTCCGTACTGAGGGAGCGGGGCGTCAACACGCCCCGCTCGCCGATAGTGTTAGCGCGTGCCGGTAATGGAAACGGCCGGTTCCAGCGGTTCTTGACCGGGCTGCCAAGCGATGACAATATCTGGCATCAACACCATCATCATCATCATCGCCATGATGGAGATGGGAATTATGACGAAATAGACGCGGCCCCAATCGAACTTCAAGTGCATGAAAATCATGCCGACGAGGACCGCCTTGACGACGGCGACGCCGAGGATAATAGCGAAACTCGTATGGGGGGTAATCCAGGCCCGCTCAGGATGGGCGGCCCAGTTGGCTACGAACGACACGGCGGTGAAAATCGACAGGGCGATGAACACCGAGAAGTACGCCTTGACTCGCATGTCGTGGCTATCGTCGTCGTGCGTTTCGGTCATAGCTCTATCCTCCACATCCGGCGAGCGAGGAGACGTAATCCCCTTGAGAGTTACGGACCTCAAGGGGGGCTTTCGCCGCTTGTTCGCCGGAAATTAGACCAAGTACAACAGAGGGAACAAAAAGATCCATACAATATCGACAAAGTGCCAATAGAGGCCGGTCAGTTCGAGCATGTTGGCGTGCTGCGGGCCGAGTTTGCCGACCAAACCCATTAGCAAGATGACGACGAAAATCACCAGTCCTCCAAACACATGCAGCGCGTGAAATCCGGTCATGGCGAAGTAGCACGACGACCAGAGATTGCCGAACGGAATGGCCGGCGATAGATGCAGCGCGACGCCGGCCTTCTCGGCTTTCTCCAGGATTTCGTTTGCGCGTTCGCCTACCTCGGCGGGATTGAGGGGACGACGGAACGTCGCCGGCTGGCCCTCGGCGGCGGCGGAAGCAGGGTTCATATCATCGTAGAGTTTCTTACATTCACTCTTCAAATCGGCGGGGATCGAGGAATTCTTAATGGCTTCGAGCTGCAGTCTTACCCGTTGGAAATACTGCATGCCGACCGGATGATCGTGCTTCTCGCGTTCGATGGCTTGGGACTCCGCGAGTTTGATCTTTCCCTCAGCCTGTTTTTCGGGGTACGGCAAACTCTCGCCGATATGGCCCGGCAAAATGTCGTGCTGGATCTTGGCGTTGTATTCGTAAGCCTTGACAACGAGGAAGACAAAGCCGAGCGTCAGGGTGACGCCGATGTGGCGCATGACGGCCTTCATGTCGCCCTTGACCGCCGCATGATGGGCGAGGACAACCGTAAAGCTACTACAGATCAGTACGAAGGTATTGAGTGCCCCGATCCATTCGACGAGATGCACCTGATGCGGCGTCGGCCAAGCGTGGGGCGAGTTGGCCGGAGTGCCGTGCCGTAGAATGATGTAGGTGCCGATCAGGGCGGTGAAGAACATGATCTCCGTGACGAGGAACAGCCACA
Source organism: Planctomycetota bacterium (assembly GCA_021807595.1). Classification (GTDB taxonomy): domain Bacteria; phylum Planctomycetota; class Planctomycetia; order Gemmatales; family Gemmataceae; genus JAJPHU01. The sequence goes on from JAKBCS010000099.1 coordinate 18,838, forward strand.
TGGCCACCTTGCCAGTCGGCAGCGGGATTCCCATGTGCCCTTCGGAATGTTCGTGGACTGCCTGTGTCATAATGTTTGAACGCTTCGTTTGGGGTTAATCCGATCGTTGGCCTCAGTTCGAGACGAACGGCCAGGGTAATGCACGATCCAACAATAACAGGGCGAGTAATCCCGGCAAGTACAACAGAGAAGCTCGCAGCACGCGCCGCGCCCGCCCATGCGAGCGTTGGCGGTGAAACCCGATGGCCGTCGCCAAGAACGTCAGCCCCAGAAGCGATGCCCCACCGAGATAGAGCAAGCCGGCATCGCCGAACATCACGGGTTGCAAGCTGACGGCCAACAGCGCCACACAGTACAGTATCATGTATTGGCCAGTGCGTTGCCCGCCGCGATCGATGACAGGCAACATCAGCAAACCGGCGCGGGCGTATTCGTCCCGGTATATCCAGGCGATGGCTAAAAAGTGTGGCACTTGCCAGAGGAACAAGACGGCAAAAAGCAATCCGGCCTCGCGAGTGAACTCGCCCCGGCCGGCGCACCAGCCGATAATGGGTGGCAACGCGCCGGGTACCGCGCCAACCAGTGTGTTCAACGGTGTGCGGCGCTTCAAGGGGGTATACACGACGACATACAGAACGAAAGTCAACGCTGCCAACAGTGCCGGGAGCAGGTAGTTGAGCGCCAAGGTCAAATACAACACGCCGCCCACGGCGAGCGCCGAGCCGAACACGAAAACCTCAACCGCTTGCAAGCGACCGGAGGGCAAGGGCCGATTGGCAGTACGGCGCATGAGCGCGTCGCTATCGCGCTCGAACCACTGATTGAGCGCGCTGGCACCGGCGGCCACCAAAGCCGTCCCGAAGACCGTGTGCAAGAGGACGAGAAACGAGACATTCCGACCGCTTGCCAGCAGCACGCACACCCCGACGGTGAACAACACCAACACGGCAATGCGCGGCTTGGCCAACTCGACGAAATCCGCCACACGCGGACGACTGAGTGCCGGTACTTCGACACAGACGCTAACGCCCGCCTTCATGCTGAACCTTCCAGATGCGGAACCATGTTGCAGAGGACGACTTGCGGGTCATCCGGGACGTGGACAGGAGCGTGCTTCGCGCTCCGCTCGGCATCCTGGATAACCGAGCGGTGCGCCTGTACCGCCAACGAAACCGAGGAAGCGAGAACGAACGAGCCGACCAGGACGTGGGCGACTCGTGTGGCCGCCTGTCCGACGGTCGGCTTCTGTGCTTCCGGCAGCAAGACGCCGATATACTTACCCAACCAGCTTTCGACTCCGAGGAAAATCTGAAGCGTCAGAAGCACAGCCAACACTACTATTGTGCGCCCCATAGCCCTACGAGCCGTGGAGCTGGCGAATACCATTCGCCCGAACCAGACGACCGTTGCGACAACGACGAATGCAGTGATAAAGTGCATCCGTTGCGCCAGCAAGCCATTGGTATGACGAACCAGCGCTCCCCAGATGAGCTGCAGAAAAACCAGCCCCGGCAGCAGCAGAGACCACCGTTGCAGCCGGGACGATTCTTCACCGGACAGCACCGTGGCGGTATTCGGGGCGGCAGTCAGCACGGCGAGGCTTGCCAACAGACTAAAGACGACCTGCGCAAAACATCCGTGAACGATGGCCAGGTTCGTACCGGCCAGGGCGTTAAACTTCACGCGAAAGCCGCCCAGTAGTCCTTGGAATATAACTGCGGCTAAGGCCACGGTCCCTAGCCAACGAAGCCAAAGTCCCGCGGATCGCTCCCTCCGTGCGAGGGTCAGGAAGATTCCCACGGTCGCAAGATTTATCGTGACGCAGAGACCACACAGCCAGCGTTCGGCTACATTGAGGTCCGCCGTACTGTGGTCCAGAAACGCAAAGCACAACCCGAGGCTGAAAATCATCGCCGACACCGCGGCCAGCCCAACTCGCCTCATCATCCGGCGAGGTTCGCCGAGCCAGAGCGAAACCGTCAGGACGAGGACGAACAGTCCGATAACGTGTCCGGCCAAGCGATGCACATGCTCGATCACCAGACCCGGCTTGGGTTCGTGCCAATCGATGAGTGCCAGATGCCAGGGATAGGTAGGCCAAATCGGATCGGCCATACCCACTCGAAAAGTTGTAACCACCGCTCCCAACGTCAACAGAGCCACGGTGACGCCAATGGTCAGCATAGACCAAGCGTGCAACCAGCTCGGTGCAAGTCGAGTATTGGGGATAGCGGATGACATAATTGTCCTACGACGAATCGCTCCTAACTTTTTGAACCAACGCAGGAAACTCTTGGCGAATCTTTAGCTGCAATTCGCCTATGTCCCAAGAATCGGTGGACTTCACGCTCGACATTCGCCATTTAATGGGCGGCCACGGGAACGCCGCTCGGTTGCGGCGAAGTCTGCGGCAAGTAGTCGTCCTCAATCGCGGGATTGCCGTATTCATAGGGTCCGCGGCGAACGATGGGAGTCTCCAGAAAGTTACCGTGGGGCGGCGGCGAAGGCGCGGACCATTCCAAGGTGTTCGAGTGCCAAGGATTGGCACCGACTTTCGTGCCTCGGAACAGACTCCAAACAAAGTTTAGCAAGAAAACAATCTGCGTGACTCCCAACAACAGGGCGCTGATCGTCATAAAGACGTTCAACGATTGCACGTTGTCGAGGAAGTGATAGAGCGTCGAATCGTAGTATCGGCGCGGATGGCCGGCTACCCCGATAATGTGCATCGGGTAGAAGGTGCAATTCGAGAACAAGAACGTCAGAGCGAAATGAACTTTGCCCCACGTCTCGTTCATCGTCCGACCGAACATTTTCGGATACCAATAGTAGATTCCGGCAAAAATGCCGAACACGCTCGACATGAACAAGACATAGTGCAAGTGAGCGACGATGAAATAGGTATCGTGAATGAACACGTCCACCGGCGTGGCGGCCATAAAGATGCCGGACAATCCGCCGATGACAAACATGGCCACGAACGCCAAGGCGTTCAACATCGCCGTGGTGTATTGAATGTTCGCGCCCCAAAGAGTGGCGAGCCAATTGAAGGTCTTCACAGCCGACGGTAAGGCGATCATGATGGTGGCGAGCATGAAGCCCGTGCCGAGGCGCGGGTCCATTCCACTCTGAAACATATGATGGCCCCAAACGATGAAACCCAATCCAGCGATACCGGCCATGGCCAACACCATCGGTTTATAGCCGAACAGATGCTTGCGAGCAAAGGTGCAGATGATATCGGAGACCATTCCCATCGCCGGCAGAATCATAATGTAGACCGCCGGATGGGAATAGAACCAGAAGAGATGCTGCCACAAGAGCGTTTGTCCGCCGCCGGGTCCCGTATGCTGATTGCCGAACGACACCCCGCCGGGCGGCAGGAAAAACGTGGTGTTGATTGTCTTATCGAGCAACTGCAGGACCAAGGCCACGGTCAGAACGGGCAGCGCCATCGACTGTAAGATAGCGGTAATGAACATGGACCACACGGTCAATGGCATGCGGAACAGGGTCATGCCGGGAGCGCGGAGATTGATGATGGTCGTCATATAATTGACCGATCCCATCATGGACGAAATGCCCACGAAC